>NZ_JBNHIC010000040.1:0-34372 GCF_059092905.1 Arthrobacter sp. B0427-1-12
GTGCCCGGCAGCCGCCGCCGCGTCCTGACCCTGATTAACAAGCCCATGTACCCATGGTGCCCTCTTCCCTCTAGGCGGCACACCCCCATCCCGGGGATAAAGGAGAACCCCCCCGTACGGGCGGCCTAAGTTTGAGGATGTCGCCCGCGGGGCTGTGGTGCCACGATGGTGGTATCAGGACGGTCATCCTGCAGTCGGGGCCGTCCGGCGCCAAGGGAGCCTGTCATGCCCGCCAACCCAGTCCGTCTTCGCCGGTACACCACCGCAGCCGCGCTCATCGTTGCCGGTATCTTCAACACCGTCGCGTTCGCCGTGTGGCCCTGGGGCCGGGACGGCACCCAGGAGGCCTTCGTCGAGGCCGTCACGGGCAGCTCCTCGGCCGGTCAGCTCGGGCCTTTGCTGCTGCATTACGGTTTCGTGGCGCTGGCGGCCGGCCTGCTGGGGCTGCTGGAAATGCTGCGGCCCGGCCCGGCAGTCTGGGGGCACATTGCCGGGGTGCTGGCCTTTATCGGAGTGGTCGGTTTCCTGCCGTCGGCGCAGATCTTCTGGTTCCTGCGCGCCGCCGACAGTGCTGCGGTCTCCTCCGCGCAGCTGGCCGCCATCGCGGGGGAATACCCGGGGGAGCTGGCACAGACCGCGATCTACCGCCCCGCCGTTTTCATCACCCTCGTGGCGATCCCTGTCTTCCTGCTGGCGCTGTGGCGCAGCGGTGTTGTGTCCTGGTGGCCGGCTGCGGTGATGTTCACCGGCATGGCGATGCCGGTCTTTTTGCCCTACGGTGCCCTCTTTCCGACCCTGGCGGCCGCCGTCCAGGCCGTCGCGCTGATCTACATCGGCCTGCAGGTACTGGAGGCCGGCAGCAGCCCGCGCAGGGCACCGGAGCCCGGGACCGGCAGACCGGCCCCGCGCAAGGGAACCCAAACCCGGCCCGGACCGGCCTGAGGTGAAGCCGCTCACCGGCTATTGAGCTTCTCAGCACCCTATGTCATTATCTGCGTATGAATGAAGATAAGCAGAGATGCGGCCTGGACGTTGACAGCCAGTATGTTGAGCTGGCCGTTGAGGTATTTTCCATGCTGGCCGATGCCACGCGGGTGCGGATCATCCTGGCCCTGCGGGACAGGGAACTGCCGGTGAACGAGTTGGCTGAGACAGTCGGCAAGTCACCTGCGGCGGTGTCGCAGCATCTGGCGAAGCTGCGGCTGGGACGGATCGTGGCGACCCGGCAGGAGGGCACGAAGGTGTTTTACCGGCTGGAGAATGAGCACGCACGCCAGTTGGTGGCGGATGCGATTTTCCAGGCCGAGCATTCCCTGGGCGGCGTCCCCCGGCACCACCGGATCCGGCCGGTGGAAGCCTCATGACCCGCACCGCCCCGGAGCGCGCACACGGCCGCCACCACGGACAAGAGCACGGAGCTGGGCACCATCATGACCACGAACATGGTCACGGGAATCCGGCTGGCATCCGCGGGTTCTTCCATGATCTCTTTGTCCCGCACAGCCATGACGCAGCCGATTCCATTGACGACGCGCTGGAGTCCAGCGCCCGCGGGATCCGCGCGGTCAAGATCAGCCTGATTGTCCTGGGTATGACGGCGCTGCTGCAGCTGGGGGTCGTCGTCATCAGCGGTTCGGTGGCGCTGCTGGCGGACACCATCCACAACTTCTCGGATGCGCTGACCGCGATCCCGCTGTGGATCGCGTTCATCCTGGGGCGCCGGAAGGCGACGCGCCGCTACACCTTCGGCTACGGGCGGGCCGAGGACCTGGCCGGGCTGTTCATCGTGGCCATGATCGCCCTGTCCGCCCTCGGGGCCGGCTGGCAGTCCGTGGACCGGCTCCTGAACCCCCAGCCGTTGCAGAACCTGGGCTGGGTCTTCGCGGCCGGACTCGTCGGATTCGCCGGCAATGAACTGGTTGCCATGTACCGGATCAAGGTCGGGCGCAGCATCGGATCGGCCGCCCTCGTGGCGGACGGCTTCCACGCGCGGACGGACGGCTTCACCTCGCTGGCCGTGGTCCTGGGCGTGGTCGGGGTGTGGCTTGGCTTCCCGCTGGCCGACCCGATCGTCGGGCTGATCATCACCGGCGCCATCGTGGTCCTGCTCTGGGGCACCGCCCGGGACATCGGCCGCCGGCTGCTCGACGGCATCGACCCGGAACTCGTGGACCGCGCCGAGGCGATCCTGCTGGCCGACGACGCCGTGCAGGAACTGCCCGATGTGCGCCTGCGCTGGAACGGCCACCGGCTCAACGTTGCCGCCACCCTGGCACTGGATCCGGCGATGACCATCGACGGATACCACCGCCTGAAGCGCCGGCTGGAGGCCGGACTGCACGAGGGGCTGCCGGGCGTTGACTATATTTCCCTCACACCTGTCCTGGCCGGACGGCGCGCCGGGTAAGGCGCAGGTCTCCGGGGCCGTCGCCTTCGTCCGCGCCCACATGCGCACCTTCAACCTCGCCGGAGGCTCCCTGCTCATCCTGGTCGCTCCATGCGGTCCGGGAGGTGCCTTTGCCGGTGCGGCTGGCCGGGGCCTCCCTTGACTAACGACGGCCAGTACGTTGTCCGGAACTCAGGCCCGAGTGCCAGAGTTCAGACTGGCTCCTACCGCCGTCCCGTCGCCGGCAAAGTGCCGGCCGGCGCTTGGCGGGAGAATCCGAGTCAGCCCCACGTCCCCAGGACCGCAGCCAGGGCGGCGGCGACCATCATCGGCCCATAGGGGAAGGTCTGCTTGCCTGAGGAGCGGGTGAAGATCAGCAGGCCCACCGCCGCGATGCTGCCCAGGATGAAGCCTCCCATCATAGTGACGAGCCAGGGCGTCATGCCAGCATAGCCGCCATAGAGTCCCAGGACTCCCGCGAGTTTGACGTCGCCCATGCCCAGCCCGCCGGGGGAGATGAGCGCCAGGACCAGATAGACCGCGAACATCACCACGGCCCCCAGCAAGGCCCCCAGCAGGGCGCCCCAGCTCCCGGTAAACAACGCCGCGGCCGCCAGCAGCACTGCGGCCGCGCCGAGGAACGGCAGCACCAGGGCGTTCGGCAGCAGCTTGGTGCGCAGGTCGATCGCCCCGAGGAGCACGCCGAACACGGCGAGCACCAGAAATGCCGGCAGCTCCCAGGACCAGCCGAGCCGCCAGGCCACGAGTCCGCAGAGCACGCCGGTCAGCGTGGCCAGCACCGGACGCCACCGAGCCGGCAGCAGGGTGCGGCTGTCCCGGCCGGCCAGCCGGAACAGCAAGAACCCGGCCACCGCGCCGGCACCGGCGCACGCGGCAGTCAAGGCAACGCCCACAGCAAAGGCACCTCCCGCCGTCGTACGTAGAAGCTTACGACTGCTCAGCCGCCGACGGGCTGATCGGCAGGGTCACCCTGAAGGTGGTGCCGGAGCCGGGCGTGCTGTCGCAGTGGATGGACCCGCCGTGGTTTTCGACGATGGTTTTCGTGATGGTGAGCCCCAGGCCGGCGCCGGCTGCGGCGGACTTGCGGGCTGAATCGGTCCGGTAGAACCTGGTGAAGACCCTGGCGGTTTCGTCGCCGGTCATGCCCGTGCCGGTGTCGGCGACCTCAAGGTGGACGTTGTCCTCCTCCTCGCGGAGCCGTACCGCCACGGTGCCGCCGCCGGGGGAGTACTTGATGGCGTTGGAGATCAGGTTATCCAGCACCTGGCCAATCCGGAGGGGATCGGCGTAGGCCCACACGGATTCGGGCATCTCCTTCACGAAGGAGATGCCCGCCTGCTGCGCCTGGTTCTCGGCCGATCCCACGCTCGCTTCGACTACGCCGGCCAGGTCCGTGGGCCGCAGCGTGACCTTCATGGAGCCGGTGGCGGACAGGAGGAAATCGGAAACCAGGCTCAGCAGCCGCTCGGCGTTGCGCCGGGCAATGTTCAGGTAGCGGACGTCATGGCCGGGCAGTTCATCCTCGTCGTCGAGGACCAGGTCCAGATAACCGAGGATGGAGGTCAGTGGGGACCGGAACTCGTGGGAGACGCTGGATACCACTTCATCCTTGGCCGCGACCGCCTCCACCAGTTCGGTCACGTCGCTGAAGACCAGGACGGAGCCGGCAAAGTTTCCATTCCCGTCCTTGAAGGCCCGTGCGGCTACGGACATCGCGCGCTGAGCGTTGCCTTCGCCCAGCCACACCAGTTCCCCGGAGAAGCTCCCGCCGTGGACCGCCCGGTGCAGGGGACGTTCCTCCGGCGGCAGCACGGTGCGTTTGTCCCTGCCGTATACCAGCAGCTGTGCCTGATTGGGATCCGGCTCGCCGGGCGGGGTGGCCAGCCGGTTGAAGAGGTGCTGCTGCCGGTTGGTCAGTACTTCATTGCCGTCGCAGTCGACGGCCACCAGACCGACGTCGATCGTCTCCAGGATGGTGTGGAGCAGGCGCTCGTGTTCGTTGCTGGCCTCCAGCAGCGCCCGCAGTTTCGCGTCCTTCTCCATGAGCTGCCGCTGCTGGCGTGTCAGGTGGGCCGAAGCGAAGCGGATGGCGAGGGCTACGGTCAGCAGCATCAGCGGCAGGAAAAATGTCCCGGCGAAGTCCGCGGCCCTGACGGCCGGGAACCTCGCGAGCACCGGGACCAGTACTATCAGCAGCGGTCCCAGGAAGCTCAGCAGCACGCTGGTCCGCGGCCACAGCCCCGACGCGGCCAGCCAGATGACGGGAAAGACGGCCAGCACGCCCAGCCCGGGGAGGATCCCGTCCGCACCGGTGCGCAGGATTCCGATGGCCAGGAAATCCAGCAGGGGGACTGCCACGACAGCCCCGGGCCGCAGCCGCTCCCAGGGGACCACGAAACAGCACAGCATCAGGGCAATCTGGATCAGCAGGCCCAGTTGGAAGAGGTCGCTGACCAGCAGTTCCGGCCGCAGTGCCGGGGCGGAGACGGCGATGACCAGCACGACGGCGGCGAGCGGGAACTGGCAGAGGGCCACCTGCACCCGCGGCCCCAGCCGCTGGAAACGGCGTTCGGCGTTCAGGAAGGAAAGAGTCTGGTCCGTCTCAGAGGCCGGCTCGGATGTCGTCTCAGACATGCTGCTGGGTGCGTCGCGGTGTTCAGGCTTCATCCTTCTCCCGATAGTATCCAGTGCATAGGCTCATTATTGCCCTGAGCTCCTATATTGAGTAACGCCGAGGGAACATTCGAGGGACATAGGTCCGAAATAGCACCAATCACGGAAGCGAGGCGAAGGTTGGAAGACAACCGGGTAGCGGTAGTCATTGAAGATGAAACTGATGTCCGGGACTTGATCTCGGTGGTCCTGGAACAGTCCGGTTTCAGCGTCCACACCGCCCGCAATGGAGTTTCCGGCGTGGAACTGGTCCGCAGCCTCAACCCCAGGATTGTCACCCTCGACGTGGGCCTGCCGGATATTGACGGCTACGAGGTCACGCGCAGGCTGCGCCGGTTCAGCGAGTCCTTCATCATCATGCTCTCCGCGCGCGCCGAGGAACTGGATACCCTGATGGGCCTTGAGGCTGGCGCTGATGACTACCTGTACAAGCCCTTCCGCCCCCGGGAACTACGTGCCCGGGTCGAAGCAATGCTCCGCCGCCCCGGCGGTCGTCCGCCACGGATTGCTGCAGCGGGCAGGGGTTCCGCCGCCGCGTCAGGCACAGCCGGCTCTCCGGGTCTGGTTCTGGACGAGGAGTCGCTGACCGCGGTGATCGCGGACCGGTATGTGGCCCTGGACCGCACGGAGTTCGAGATCCTGCAGGCGCTTTTGGCGGCGGGCCGGTCGGGGCTGCCCAAAGGTGAACTGCAACGCCGGATCGCTGCTGCAAGCGGCGGGACAGGGGACGGTGCGGACGATCTCGAAAAGTACATGACCTCACTTCGCCGGAAGCTGGACGTGGACTCGCGCTCGCCGCGCCGGCTGCAGCGAGTACGGCGGGACAGTTACCGGCTTGTACCCTAGGAATCCGGGGGATCTCCGCATCGGGCGCGATGTTCCGGGCCAGCCAGTTTCCGTCCGCTATGAAGGAAAAGCATGAGTGAGCGCAGAGTCGCCGTGGTGATTGAGGATGATACAGACGTCCGCAACCTCGTTGACGCCGTGCTCAAGCAATCGGGGTTCGAAGTGCACTGTGCCTCCACCGGCAGCGAAGGCGTGGAGGAAGTCCGGCGGAACAACGCCACGGTAGTGACCTTGGATGTGGGTCTGCCTGATATCGACGGTTTTGAAGTCCTGCGCCGCATCCGTGAATTCAATGACTGCTATGTCGTCATGCTCACCGGCCGGGCCGAAGAACTTGACACTTTAATGGGGCTCCAGGCGGGGGCTGATGACTACATCACCAAGCCGTTCCGGCCCCGGGAGCTTCGGGCACGGATCATGGCAATGCTCCGCCGCCCGCGGGTCGCACTGGAGAAGCCGGAAACAACGACGCCGGCACCCGACTTTCCGGCGCCGGTCACCCCAGCGCAGGGCACGCAGGCTCCGCAACGGCCTGGACTGCAGCGGCCGGGCCGGCCAATCTACGAGCACAACGGTCTGGTCGTGGACCCCGTGACTCGCCGGGCCGCGCTGTCCGGGATCGAACTCACCCTGACCCGCAGCGAATTCGACCTTATCCATGACCTGATGCGCAGCGCCGGCGCGGTGCGCACGCGGGCGGACCTGGTGCGCGTGGTGCGCGGCGAGCATTACAGCCGGGAGACCTATGTCAGCGAGGCGGACGAGCGCGCCGTCGAAGTCCACGTGGGGAACCTGCGCCGTAAACTCAACGACGATTCCCGGCAGCCGCGGTGGCTGCAGACGGTTCGGGGCGTCGGCTACAGGCTGGCTCCGCCGCGTCCGGAATAGCCGTCCCCGGAATAGCCCCGCCAGAACGGTTACCCGGCCAAGTACCCGGAGCGCAGGGTGTCTACGGTCTGCGTGCCGCACTCCCGGATCGCTGGCAGCGCGGCAACGGCGGCGGCCAGCTCCCTGCGGCGGATGACCGCCTCCAGTTCGGCGGCCAGGTATGCAAGCCGGGCTGCGCCCACCATCGCGGAGGCGTTCTTGACGCTCAGGACGGCGTCCAGCGCGGCCGCCGGATCCTGGAGTTCGACGGCGGCAGCCAGCTTCGCGCTGCGGCCCGCCCAGGAATCAACATAGTCGCGGGCGAAGGACCGAGCCGGAGCCGGGTCGTCCAGCTGCCGCTCCAGGTCCAGTAGTACGTTTAGGTCGACCAGTGGCAGGTGCCCCCCGAATGCCTGCGTCATCATGGCACGCACCGGCGCTGCCAACAGACAACAGTCATGGGTGGCACCGCCTTTGTATCGGAGTTTCTTGAGGAGCATTACCAAGGCTACTTTCTGAAAATTGGATAAATCTGGAGAATGGAGCTTCTTGCCGGATTCCTGTGGAAAAACTGAGGGTTGCAGCCCCAAAAGCTATCCGCCGAGGGTCTCGATCACGTTCAGCACGGCCGGACCCAGCAGGGCGATGAACAACACCGGCAGGATGCAGACCATGAGCGGGAAGACCACCTTCACGGGAATCTTCATCGCCGTCTCCTCAGCGCGCTGCCGGCGCTTGACCCGCATTTCCGCCGCCTGGGTGCGCAACACGCCGGAGACGGAGACGCCGTAGGTGTCCGCCTGGATCACGGCCCGGACAAACTGCTGCAGGTCCTTGCAGGTGGTGCGGTCCGCCAGCGCCTGATAGGCCTCGCGGCGGGAGCGGCCCACCTGCATGTCCTGCAGTGCCCGGATCAGTTCCGCGGCCAGCGGGCCCTTGCCGTTCTGCCCCGCGCGGGCTACAGCGGAATCGAAGCCCAGGCCTGCCTCCACCGCGATGGTCATCTGGTCCAGGGTGTCCGGCAGTTCCAGCGCGATGGCCGCCTGCCGCTCGGTGCCTTTGCTATAGAGCAGCAGGTCCGGAACAAAGTACGCCACGACCGTCACGGCCAGGGCCAGCAGCAGGGACCGGGCACCGGGGGAGCCGCTAACAAAGAGGACCCCCAGCAGCGCAGCGGCGCCGGCCAGGACAATCTTGGCGACCATGAGCCGTTTCAGCGGCCAGGCTTGGGGCCGGCCCGCGAGCGCCAACTGGCGTTCCAGCCGTGCCCCGAAACTGGATGGCGTGAACCGGCTAGCCAGGGCTTCGAACTGCTGCGCGCGCCTGCGCTCAACCTTCCGCTGCGGCACCAGGCCTCGGGTGAGGTTGGTGCGGATGGCCTCCTGCTGCGGCGGCCGGTGCCCGATGAGAGACCAGGCCAACAGGGGGATGGACAGTGCGATGGCCACCGCGGCGGCTGCAATCAAGGGGGACATCGGCTGTCTCCTTCTATCGGTGTGCGAAACGGGCTTGAATTTGAAAACGGGTTAGAACTTGAAACTGACAACTTTGCGCAGCCAGAGGCCGCCCACCAACAGGAGGACCCCGGCGATGCCCATCAGCAGGAAACCCAGCGGGCTCCGGGTGAACTGCGTCATGTAGTCAGGAGTAATCACCATCAGCAGGGCGGACAGACCAAACGGCAGCACCATCAGCACGATCGCGGAGATCCGGCCCTCGGCGCTGAGCGCCTTGACCTGGCCGCGGATCTGGTTGCGCTCGCGGATGGTGTGGCCCACGCCGTCGAGCACTTCGGCCAGGTTGCCGCCCACTTCGCGGTGGATGGCGATGGCCTGGGCCACCCATTCGAAGTCCTCGCTGCCCATCCTGCGGGCGGCTTCATGGAGGGACTCGCCGAGGTCCCGGCCCAGCCGGGTCTCATTGATGATCCTGGTGAATTCTTCCGAGGTCGGTGCCGGCGACTCGGCGGATACCGCGTCGACCGCCCGCAGCAGGCTGTGTCCGGCACGCAGGCCGCTGGCCAGCAGTTGGAGTGAATCATCCAGCTGGGCGGCGAAGGCCGCACGGCGCCGGCTGGCCAGCACACCCAGGACCACTTTGGCGGCTACCGGAGATGCCAGCACGAACAGCAGCGCCAGCAACGGGCCGACCAGTATCAATCCGATGGCGGCACCGGCCGCAGCCGCTGCTGCCACCAGCACGATGAGTTCAGCTGGCCTGATTTTCAGTCCGGCCGCCTCAAGGGTTCCGGCCAGGGCTGGAGTCTGCCGGCGTCGGGCCAACATCCCCTCAACCCATGCGGTGGTCCGCGCGGTCAGCGATGTCAGGTGGGAGATGGTCGGGGTTCCCGGCCCGCGCCGTCCGGCGGCAACTCGGGGCAGCCGCGGCGCCAGGACGGCGAACACGGCCAAGGCCAGGGCGCCGTAGCACAGCAGCAGGCCCAGGATCAGGAAGACGGGACTCATCGTACAACCCGGCCCGCCGCCGTGGAGGAAGCGGCGGCGGCCCCGAAGACTGCAGGGGACAGCTCGATACCCAGTTCCTTAAACCGCTCGGTGAACTGCGGGCGTACCCCGGTGGCTACCGGTTTACCCAGGAATCGGCCGTTGGCGTCAACCCCGGCGCTGTAGTCGAACACGAACGCGTCCTGCAGCGTGACGATCTCCCCTTCCATGCCCTGTACCTCCGTTACGTGGGTCACGCGGCGGGTGCCGTCGCGCAGGCGGGTCAGCTGCACGATCACGTCCACGGCGGAAGCGATCTGCTCGCGGACGGCCCGCAGCGGCAGGTCCATGCCCGCCATGAGCACCAAGGTTTCCAGACGGGAGATGGCATCGCGCGGCGAGTTGGAGTGCACGGTGGACAGCGAGCCGTCGTGGCCGGTGTTCATGGCCTGGAGCATGTCCAGGGTTTCGCCGCCGCGGACCTCGCCCACCACAATTCGGTCCGGGCGCATACGCAGCGAGTTGCGGACCAAGTCGCGGATGCTGATCTCGCCCTTGCCCTCGATGTTTGCCGGCCGGCTCTCCAGCCGCACCACGTGGTCCTGCTGCAGCTGAAGCTCCACCGCGTCCTCGATCGTGACGATGCGCTCGCCGGTGGGGATGAAGGAGGACAGGACGTTGAGCAGGGTGGTCTTGCCGGTGCCGGTGCCGCCGGAGACGATGATGTTCAGGTGCGCCTTCACGCAGGCGTTGAGCAGTTCGGCCATCTCCGGGGAGAGGGTGCCGAAGTTGATCAGGTCGCAGACTTGGAACGGGTCCTTGGAGAACTTGCGGATGGTGAGCGAGGAGCCGTTGACCGCCAGCGGCGGGATCACGGCGTTGACGCGGGAGCCGTCCTCCAGGCGGGCGTCCACCAGCGGGGATGATTCGTCGATGCGCCGGCCGACGCGGGAGACGATGCGCTCGATCACCCGGCGCAGCTGCTCCTCGGAGACGAAGCGGGCGGGGCTGCGGGTCAGCTTGCCCTTGTGCTCCACGTAGATCATGTCCGGTCCGTTGACCATGATCTCTGAGATGTCCTCGTCGTCCAGCAGCCGCTGCAGCGGGCCGTAGCCCAGCACGTCGTCGCTGACTTCGCGGATCAGCCGCAGGCGTTCGTCCTTGCTGAGGAGGATTTCCTCCTCTTCGACCACCTTGACCAGCTCTTCCTGCACCAGCAGGTGGAGCTTGTCCTCGCTGAGGGTGGAGTCGAGCAGCCGGGAGCCCATCCGTTCGAACAGGATAGCGCTGGCCCGTTCCTTCATCTTGGCCAAGGCATCTTGGCCGGCCGGCTGCACCGGTGCCGACTTGGCCTGGCTCGCAGCGGCTGCGATCTGTACGGAGAGAGTCGGTGCGGTGACTGCCGGGACGACGACGACGGCGGCAGCTGCCTTGTCCGGCCGATTGGCAGCCGGCGCGGCATTACGGCGGGGGGCGGGCCGCGTGTCGGCCGGAGCATGATTGACCGGCGCGGCGGGAAGATGCCCGTGGGCGGCCTGCAGGCGCTGGGAGAGTTTCATCATGCTCCTTTACGGTGGCGGGCCCGGCGCTTGGCGGCACCGGACTGGGAGGGGGCGAAGCGGTCCACCAGCCGGGACAGGGCTTTGGCGGCGGGATCGCGGGGAGCGCTGTGCAGGATTGGCACTCCCTGGTTGGTGGACAGTCGCACTGCCCGGGTGTCGGGGATGAGGAGGTCCACCTTGGTGCCCAGAGTGGTCTCGACGTCGCGTTGGGTCAGGCCGTCTCGTGGGTCGGCGGCGTTGAGGACCACGTGGCGGGTCAGCGGGGCCATGCCCAGTTCCCGCAGCACGTCCAGCTCCTTGCGCAGCCCGCGGACGCTGGGAACGTCCATGCCGCCCACGAAGATGAAGTCGGTAGCCTTGTCCAGGGCGGAGAGTGCGTGCTCGTTCAAGCCGGGGGCGGTGTCCACGATGACGTAGGCGTACTGGCTGGCCAGCTGGTCCAGGAGTTGGGCGACCTGCTCGCCAGTGACCTGTTCGCCCTCGGCCGGGGACTCCGGTGCGCACAGCGCGTACAGCCCGCTGGGGTGCGCGGCCAGGTAGGACTTCAGGACCATGCTGTCGCCCTGCGCGGCGGGCCGGACGGCGTCCACCAGGGAATGCTCCGGTGCCAACTGGAGGGCGGTGGCTACGTCACCGAACTGCAGGTCCAGGTCCACCACCACGGTAGCGTGCGGAGCAGAAGCGGCCAGACCGACGGCAAGGTTGGTGGCCACGGTGGTCTTGCCGGCGCCGCCCTTCGGGCTGACCACGGCGATGATCCGTCCGTGGGCGCCCTCGCCGCCTGAGGCGTCGCCGCCTGAGGCGTCGGCGCCTGAGGCGCCGCTTCGCCGGCGGATAGAGGTGCTGCGGGTAGCGCGGTGCAGCAGCACAGCAAGCTCGGATGCCTCCGTCTGCGGGTGCACCACGTCCCGGATTCCGGCGCGCATGGCGGCCAGGACGGTGTCCGGATCCGGATCGCCGACCAGCAGCACGCTGACTTCGGGCCGTTGTACTTCGAAGGCGCCAGCCAGACGGAGGGCGTCTTCGCGGGCAATCCCGGTTCCGAGCACCACCACGTCCAGCAGCGCCGGGCTGGCCAGTGCATCCAGGACTTCCCGGGGTTCCGACGGGATCGTCTCACTGTCCCAGGCCGTGACCTGTCCCTCCAGGGTGCCGGCGGCGGCGACACTGAACTGCTGTTCGAAACCGGGATCGGTGGCCAGAAGTGCGTAGCGGCTCATCAGTACAGTCCTTCCTTGGTCAGGACACGGGTGTCATTTTCGGTCGCCGAGGCCGGCTCCTTGGAAAGCCAGATCCGGGCGAATTCCTGGGCGTAGATCACTTTTTCAGCGTTGGGTGCGGACACGGCCAGGGTGACCAGGACAATGCCCTCCGGAGCCGGCGCGGCTGCGCCCTCGGTTTCCGCGGGAGCTGCAGGTAGGCCCTGCACGCTGGTGACCAACACCTTGTGGAGGGCCAGGTGGGAAACCGGGCCCTGGCCTTCTTCGGGGCCTTCTTCCATGGACATGAAAATCCCCACGGTGTCGCCGGGCTTCAGCTGTCCTCCGACCACGCGCTGCGGTTCCAGGGCGATGGTCACTTCCTGCATTCCATCCGGCACCGCCACGGTGCCTTCAGGCTGCAGATCGGCGGGATTGGCGAAGCGGGCCGAGAGCAACTGCTCCCCGGCCACCAGATCGACGACGGCAATCTGGCCGGCCAGGTCCGTCACGTCAGTGACGGTGCCGGCGGGAACGATCTTGGCAGGTATTTGCTCTGTGGTGACGAAGGAGGTGAGCTGTTCTGCCGGGGTGCCTTCCGGAATGTCCTTGGTTGCCACCAGGACCTCGGTGGTTTCGGTTCCGGCCATGGCCCGGGCGTCCGCGCCGCCGACATAGGAAAGAACCAGGACCGTGCCGATGACGGCCATCAGGATCGCTGCGGCGGCTCCGATGATTCTTGTTTTCACTGCTGTGTTCCTATTGTGTGAGCGAGACGAGGGACGTACCGAATTGGTTGAGGCCGCCGCCGAAGGTGAACTTCTGTTCGGCCGCATCAAGAGTCACGAAGGTGACGAATTCTCCGATCAGGGCCCGGCAGTTGCCGGTGCAGGCCACGGAGGCGGGGCTGAGGTTGTTGTATGCCGAACCGCTGAAGTTCCAGCCGGACAGTTCGAAGGCCGCGAAGCCCATGATGTTGTACCAGCCGTTGGAGCCCTGCCCGCCCACGTTGTCGTAGAGCGGCAGCAGGACGGTGGTGTTGACCACGTTCTGCAGCATGTTGCTGTTCTTGCAGGCGGCGGGCAGGTCGTTACCGGTGTCGCTGGTGACCTCCGGGTCCACCGGGAATTCCGGCAGCGTGGAGCCGCTGATGTTGATCTTGGTCTGGCAGGTGCCTGCCGGGTTCTGCTTGAGCCAGCCGAAGCCGCCGGGGATGGTCCGGGACGGACCGGCGTCACCCGGAATAGAGGAGCTGGAGCATCCGGCTGTAGTGGAACGGTTTGGATTGAAGTCCACCCGCTGCACGCCGGCGTCGAGCATGTTGTTGAACTGGCACCAGGAGATGGCGACCGGCAGCACCGCGCTGCCTGCCACCGGAGTGCTCCAGCGTGCCTTGGACTGAGTGGTGACCGTGGCGGAATCATCCAGGCCGAGGATGGGGGCGAAGGCCATGGCCAGTCCTAGTCCGTTCGGGGTCCGGGTGGTGGTGTCCACCGTGACGGTTCCCGTGGACTGGCTGAGGGTGACGGCGGCGTCCGCCAAGCCGTCGGCGGCGTTCTGCCCGGCCAGGGAGGTGGCCAGAGCGGTGAAGTCGCTGCCGCAGTTGCCGGCGGCGCAGTTCTGCGCCACGGCCAGGGCGGCGGAGTCCGAGCCGTTCTTCAGTTGGGCGCGTTCGTAGAACAGGGCCCCGATATCGATGACCAGGGCGGCCATGCCCAGCAGGACAACCATGAAGATGGCGGTGGTCACCGCGACGGCGCCGCGTTCATCCTTTAGCTCATCCTTCAGGCGCCGCATTGCATGACTCCTTTGCCGGTCAGGTTGATGCTGGCCCCGAACATGCCGGAGAGGAACTGAAGAGGATAGGTGACGGTGACTGTAACGGTGGAGCCGGGCGGGCAGGGCCCACTGCCGGTGGGGCTGACCGAGATGGCGACCTGCGAATCGGTAGGATCCGGATGCAGGGCGCTGGCCGAGGCAACGGTCGTTGCCCGTGCATTCGTGAGTGTCTGGGAAGGTACAGCGTTGATGGACATGACCCGCGCGCCGTCACGCGCAGCGGCAGTCAGCATCATCTGCGCGTTGTAGACGCGGCCGAACTCCACGATGCCCAGCAGCAGGAGCAGCAGGATCGGCACCACGAGGGCGAATTCGACGGCGGCTGCTCCGTCCTCGGCGCGTAGGCGCTTCATCGGTTGCTCCTTTCGTTACGCCAGGCGGGGGCGAAGATCGTTTCGATGCAGCGCCCCCGCCTGCGGTTGCCCTGTATCCCGGGCGGAACTGGATTCGGCTGTCTATATTCCTTAGAGACCGAGGCCAGCGCGGAAGCCGGTGAAAATAGCGGTCAGGTCGTTACCGAAGATGGTCATGCCGCCGATGATCAGAACGGCCATGACGCCGACCAGCAGGGCGTACTCAACGGCGGTGGCGCCGGTCTCTTCGCGCTGCAGGCGGGTCTGGAGGTTGATGCCGAGGGTCTTGAGGGTGGCGAGGATGGAAAGCATTTTTTCTCCTGTGAGAGTGGTCTGGACTGGCCCTGCGCCAGCCGCTGATAAAAAGTTAGCAACGACTTTCCGGCTTTTTGCTTGACTTTTGTGTTTCCTGTGCTAGTCCTGATCGAACGGTGTTCTTAGTGGGGAAACCCTGAGCTTTCACTGCACAACGCTGTGGCTAAGCGTGTGGAAATCTCGCCGTGATCTCGGTGGTTAAGCGGCGCGTGCAGTCGAGTCGAAACCTCATCAGTAGACTCGAGCTGTGTTCACAGCGGACGCGGAATTGGACCAAATGTTGCCCTCGACGGGAGCAGCCGACGTACCACCGAGGGTGAACGGCGCATGAAATATCCCAGGGTTATTTATGCCCGGGGCGCTGCTGTTTGCATGGCCCTCGCCCTCATGGTGGTGGTGCCGTTCACGGTGCTGGATAACCGACCCTCGCATTTCGGCTGGCATATGTACGCGATGCACGTCGAACCGCCGCAGATGCAGGTCGTCTTTGAGTCGGGCGCCTCAGAAAAGCGGTCTCTCTCAGAGATCGCCGCACGCTACCGTCCGGAGGTTGATTACTACGAGCCGACGCCCAGGTACCTCTGTCAAAAGGAACCTGAGATTCAGGCCGTGAAGTTCAAGCGCGACTTCCCAGTACACGAGGAGGAGTTCGCGTGCTCCAGCTTCTGACCCGCACGATCGACGCGCGGCCGCTTGCCATCTGTGGATCCCGCGGATTCGCCTGCTGGCCTCTATTGCCGGCGCAGGTCTGCATCTTGGCATACTGGCGTTCCTCAAAGACCCGGAACCGCTGATTCCGCTCGCATTGCTTATGTTCACCGGTTATGTCCTATTTGCCTTCGATTTCAGTGAAAGACGTCAGCACGCACTTCAGGATCGCTGGACGTTTTAGGGGCCAGCCAGAAGATGCGCTTCGGCCATGATTCGGGGCTTGATTGGCGACACCAATAATTTGGTATGTATGCTTACGGTCATTGGGCCCGGTAACGGGGCGTGGGGGACTGGGCGTTAGTGCTTGGTCTCCTTTTTCTCGTCCCCTGCCCTGGATGACACGGAGAACGGAAATGACGATTGTCGAGTATGTGACCGGCTTGGCCGGGATGGTGGGAGCAACGGTGCTTGCCGCCGGTGTTGCGCGGGTTGCGCTCTTGTGCAGGAAAGCGATGTCCTCATGACCGAACCCCGGGAATACATCGACATCAACCCCTACCGCCGCCGGATGCCGAGGTGGCTCCCCTACGCGGGCCTGATGTCGCTGATCGTGGCGGCTGCGGCGATCGTCATCCTGGCTCTGGCCCAGTAGCCTTTTCGGAGCTTCCTGCCCGCTCATCGGCGGTAGTGGCAGCCCCACTCCAGGGCCTGGCCCAGATGCTGGTCGCTGAAGCAGGGATGAGCTTTATGCAGCCGCCGGCCCTGCCCAGCGTTCCTGGCCGTCCCGCTGCTGGCGATAAGTTTTCTTGGTCTGCTGCTGATCGTCTGAACCCCGCTGCTGTTCACCGGTGCGGTCTCGGCCGAAGCGCTCATTGTGCTGCTGGTGCTGCCGTTCATGATGCTCGCCGTCGGTTATACCGTCCGTACACTCATGGCGAGCATGCAGGATCGGCAGCGGCTGCTGGAGCAGACCCGGAGTGAATTTCAGGAGGCGTTGGCGGCCGGCGCCCGCAAGGAACGGCTACTGGACACGGTGGTCGAAACCGTCGGAGTGGGAGTGCTGGGGTTGATGGCGCCGGCAATAACATTCTGCGGAACCGGCGGCAGCGGCTAATCCTCGAACTGGCCGCACCTTCACCCTCACCCTGCCCGCAGCCCCTGCAGACCCCGGCAAATACTGTGCCGATTCTGAGCAGTTCCTGTGGCGATGCGATTTGTTCCTTGCGGAAGGTCCGCCATGCTAATCGAGTCAGGCCCGGTGCACACTGACGGCTAATCCGAAGGCAGAAAGTAGCAGGGCCTGCTGTGGCCGCCCCTCGTTGGGGGAGGGA
Source organism: Arthrobacter sp. B0427-1-12 (assembly GCF_059092905.1). Classification (NCBI taxonomy): domain Bacteria; kingdom Bacillati; phylum Actinomycetota; class Actinomycetes; order Micrococcales; family Micrococcaceae; genus Arthrobacter; species Arthrobacter sp. B0427-1-12. Next base: position 16,488 of record NZ_JBNHIC010000040.1, read on the forward strand.
CGGCCGCAGCGCGAAACTGTTGCGATCTGCTGGAGAAGGCCGACGGCGGTATACCGCGAGCGTCTGCCGAAGTGGCTGTCCTCTGCGGTCAATAATTCTTCCGCAGCCTTCATGGCGAAGTGGGGTTTCGTTCGGCGCCTAGTGAGACCTCGACGGATAGACTGAACCCGCCGGCTGACTTGGTACCCAGCTGCCTGCCGGCGCGCAGCTCAGTCATAGGAAGGCCTTGGCATGGAAGCACGCCCTGCACGCTTACCGGTACTTCTCTGCGGCCTTGCAGGAGCTATGCTTTCCGTTGGCATTCTTGTGCCATCCGCCTATGCCGCCCAAAGGCCGGATTTTCCTGATTTGCCGCTGCCGGCATTGACGAATCCCGGGAAGGGAAACCGCCCAATGCCGTCGGAGGGGCCCACGCCTGCGCCAATGGAGTCGGAGTCTCCGTCGCCGGTGCCGGCTCCCGCTGATCCACCAAGCGAGCAGCCTGCACCGGAGCAACCTGCACCGGAACAGATTCCCGTGAACCCCGTCGAGCCGGTGCCTGCTCCGGCACCCGCGGCCCCGGCACCCCTGCTCCCGGCACCAGCCCCCGCACCTGTGGTTCCAGCGCCGGCGATCCTGTTCGTTCCGGAGCAGGTTCCAGTAGTGCCTGAACCGGTGGAACCGATGCCGATTCAACCTATCGCCGAACAGGCAGAACCGACCCCGACGCCGGAGCCCAGCCCGTCGACTGTGGAACCTTCGCCATCGCCGTCCACGGCCTCGTCCGCTACGGCCACCCCTGGACAGGAAACCGCATTCACGGTTACCCCCGGGACGGTGGATGAGGCGGGTACCGCTGTCCCCGCGGGCAGCCTCCTGGCATGGTGGACAGTTGTTGGTTCGTCCTTCGTACTGGGTGCCCTGGGCGTCTATTACCTCATCGCCTCCGGCAAACTCCGCCGCCCCTGAGACCCAACGGACACGTGAAGCATCGGTAAGGTTTGCCTGCGAGGAATTACGCAACACTAACGTGGGATAATTGAATGTCAGTCGCGGACGGCAACCTTGCCGCCGCCCGCACCCCATGAACGTTCCCGGAACGTTCCTCGCCTGAAGTTCGAGGAGTTGAATATGGCTCTGGTTTCCGCCCCTGCCACTTTGGAGCAGAGCGCTCCGGCCATCAGCAATGAGGAAGTGCTGCGGATCCGCAACGACTTTCCCATCCTGAATCAGCAGGTGAACGGGAGCCAGCTCGTCTATCTGGACTCCGGGGCAACGTCGCAGAATCCGGTCAGTGTGCTCGAGGCAGAGCAGGAATACTATGAGCAGCGTAATGCTGCCGTGCACCGGGGTGCCCATACGTTGGCGGTCGAGGCAACGGATGTCTTCGAGGCGGCTCGTGAGGAGCTCGCCAGATTCGTGGGGGCCCGCTTCAATGAGATCGTCTGGACGTCGAACGCCACCGAGGCTCTGAATCTGGTGACCTATGCGTTCTCAAATGCCAGCGTTGGCCGTGGCGGAGGGGAGTCTGCACGCTTTGCCCTGAAGCCGGGCGACGAAATTGTCGTCACGGAGATGGAGCACCACGCCAACCTGATCCCGTGGCAGGAACTCGCATTCCGGACCGGCGCAACGCTCCGCTACATCCCCATTGACGACGCCGGTGAGCTGCGGCTGGGCGAGGCCGCCGGCATCATCAACGGTGCCACACGGATCCTCGCCTTCACGCATGCCTCCAACGTGCTGGGAACCATTAACCCAGTGGAGCAGCTTGTCGGCATGGCGCGGAACGTCGGCGCTTTCGTGGTCCTGGATGCCTGCCAGTCCGTGCCGCACATGCCCGTGGATGTCAAAGCGCTGGACGTGGACTTTGCTGCGTTCTCTGGTCATAAGATGCTGGGTCCCACGGGCATCGGTGCCCTGTACGGTCGTGCCGAACTGCTGGACGTCATGCCGCCATTCCTGACCGGTGGATCGATGATCACCACGGTCACGATGGAGAAGGCCGAATACCTGCCCTCGCCCACGCGCTTCGAGGCAGGTACTCAACGTATCTCGCAGGCCGTCGCATTGGGCGCTGCCTGCCGTTACCTGGCCGAAACCGGGATGGACCGCATCCATGCTTGGGAAGCTGAGCTGGGGCAACGGCTCGTCGCCGGTCTAGAATCCATCGACGGTATCCGGGTCGTTGGCCCTGCAGCCGGGCTAGATAGGATGGGATTGGCGGCGTTCGATGTGGACGGCGTGCACGCGCACGACGTCGGCCAGTTCCTGGATGATCGCGGCATCGCCGTCCGCGTCGGTCACCACTGTGCCCAGCCGCTGCATCGGCGGTTGGGATTGATCGCTACCACCCGTGCGAGCACCTACCTGTACAACACGACGGACGATATCGATGCCTTCCTCGCGGCTGTGGCTGGCGTCCGCCCTTTCTTCGGAGTGAAATAAATGAGTTCCGCCCTCGAACAGTTGTACCAGCAGATCATTCTGGACCACGCCAAGGAACGCCATGGGTCCGGATTGGTCGAAGCGCCTGTGGGGGAGAGGTCCGGGGAATCGCACATGCTCAACCCCACTTGCGGTGACGAGATTACGCTGCGTGCAGCGGTTCTGGGGAGTACTGTGTCGGGAATTAGCTGGGAAGGGCAGGGATGCTCGATCTCCATGGCTTCAGCTTCTGTGCTTTCTGATCTGGCGAAGGGGATGGACCGGGACGAACTGTTGAAACTCGTGGATATGTTCCGTGAAGTCATGCGGTCCCGAGGATCTGTCGAAGCCGACGAGGAAATCTTGGGAGACGCAGCGGCCTTCTCGGGAGTCTCCAAGTACCCCGCCCGAGTCAAGTGCGCAATGCTCGCCTGGGTGGCAGCAGAAGAAGCCCTCCTCGCCGCCAACTGACGAACGTCGGTCGTTGAGCGAGCGCCCGTGAGTCGAAATGCAAAAAAGCGAAGGCCGGAACCATCGGGTTCCGGCCTTCGCCCTATGAACTGAAAGTCAGCGACTACGCATTGCGGCGCCGGGCCACAACTACCGAGGCAGCGCCCAGACCCAGTGCGCCCAGACCAGCGGCGCCCCAGATCATCATGGCGGAATCCATACCCGTGTTGGCGAGGCCAGAGCCAGAAGTAGAGGAACCGCCAGCAACGCCTGCGCCGCTGCCCGAAGTCCCGCCGCTGAGAACGGAGGCGCCAACTACGGTCACCGTCTGGGTGAGCGACCGGGTGTTGCCCTGCGGGTCAAGGCCCGTAGCGGTCAAGGTGTAGGTTCCGGTCTCAGTCGGAGTAACCTGCACAGAGAATGCCCCGGTTCCGTCTGTGGTGGCAGAGCGGTTCTGAACTTCAGCCAGGACGATCGGTCGCGCAGCCACTGCAGCAGCCGCACGTCCACCTGCAACTCCCACACCGGACGCGCCCGCGCCCTCATTGGAGATGTTAATGGTGATGGGCGCATTGATGGCAAATCCGTTGCCGCTAAAAATGATGGTGTCGCCGAGGTTGATGGTCGCAGCGGAGACAGTCACGGAGGGAGGGCCCGGAACATAAGGCTGAGTGACGGCCTGAGCTGCGGCTGCGCCGGACAGAGCGACTGCGCCTGCGAGCAGAACTGTAGAGACTGATTTGATCATGGGTACCCCTAGAAAATTAATGCGATGGGCGAGTGTTGAGGTCACGTTCAAGGCTGTTAATCGTGAGACAAAGATCGTCGACTAATTAACTATTGACTAGGCTAGCAGGGCCAACATGATCTACCAAGGTAGAAACCAGACTTTTACTTGCTGTTAACTTGCAGTGCCGTTCCGGCGACTGCTCGAGGAGGCCGGTCGCAATACTTGGTCGTCAAACTCCGAGTACATAGGCTCCATATCAGCAGCTGGGGTGGCTGCATGTGCCCGCTTTTTCGCTGGCTGTGCATCGTAGCTGTAGTAGCTGTAGGAGTACGCGTCTGGGCCCTTGACCGGGAGCCGGTTCAGGACGACACCCAAGAGATCTGCATCGACGAGTTCCAGGGCGTCCAGTGACTTCTGAACGTCCTGCGTCCTAATTGTCTGGGTGCCGACAACCAGCACAACTCCACCAACCTGCTGGGCGAGCACCGCGGCATCGGTAACCGGCAGAAGCGGCGGGGCATCGATGACAACGGCATCGAAGGCGCTTTCTAACCTTACGATGAGTTGCTTCATCGCCTCAGAGCCAAGCAGCTCGCTGGGGTTAGGCGGAACCTGACCCGAGGTCAGCACGTACAGCTCATCTTCGCCCCACGGCTGGAGCAAATCGTCTACATCCGCCTTGCCGATCAAAGCCGTCGTGAGTCCGGCATTGCGTTCCAGTCCTAGGTACTCGCTAACCATCGGACGGCGTAGGTCTGCGTCGATGAGCGCTACCGTCTGACCGGCCTGCGCCATTGCGATTGCAAGGTTGGTTGCCGTTGTGCTCTTACCCTCGCCGGGAAGGGATGACGTAACCAGCACAGTCTTCGACTTGTGGCTAACATGGGCAAACTGCAGGTTGGTCCGCAGTTGGCGGAAGGACTCTGCCCGTGGACTTTGCGGCGGAGCCTGGGTCAACAGCGGCTTCTTCGTGGCGTCATTGTCGAAGGCGATTCCTCCAAGCACGGCCGTATCGGTGACGCGGCGCAGATCCGCTTCGCCGCGGATCTTGGTATCCAATGTGGACCGCAATACCGCTGCGCCTACGCCAACGGCCAACCCCACCAGCAACCCGAGCGCGAGATTAAGACGGGTGTTGGGAGCCGAGGGCTGGGTCGGCGCTACGGCGGGCTTCACGATCGACAGCTTTACGGGAGACGTGCCTCCTTCGGACGGGCTCTCCAGATCGTCGACGGCTGTGATGAGGCTGTTGCCCACAGCCTGCGCGATCGCTGCGGCCTGAACCGGAGACTGGTCAGAGGCAGTAATACTGATCAGAACAGTGTTAAGGTCGGCGCTGGCCTCGATTTGGCCTGCTAGGGCAGCCGGCGTGACGTCAAGCCCAAGATTATCGATAGCCGGTTGCAGAACCGTTGGCGTCGATACTGTCTGCACATAGGACTGCACACGTGCTTGGCTGAACGTATTTCCCTGCTGCAGTTCGGCTACAGACCCGGAATTCTGGATCGCGACAAACAGCTGGGTCTCGGCGGTGTAAGTGGCCTTTGTTAGCAGCGACGCCAAGCCTGCAATGAGGAGACCAGCGACAGTGCAAGCCACAATCAGTATCCAGTTCCTGCGCAGGATACGTAGGTAATCGCTTAACTCCAAGGGGCAGCCCTCTCCGGTTGGGGATGGTCGGGGGTTCAGTTCATGGTAGCCGTCAGTCCGGCGATGAATGGAATTAGTGAAAGTGACGTTCCCAGTCGATCAGGGCATTTACCGCCGGGGAAAGTTCCTGCATCATTTGCTGGTAGATCTCCGGCTGGCGTCGGTATGGATCAACGATGTCGTCTGCTTCTGGCGCCGCCGATGCTCGTGATCGAAGACGTGCAGCCCGCTTGACTGCCGCTCGCCAACGCTTACTCGGGTCTGTGTCGGGCTCACCTTCTACGGAAGGAAGAATGCGTGCCAGCTCGCGCAAGGTGAAGGTCTTGCGAACCAGAACCGGCGACATTTCAGCGACGCGCCCCCGGTGCTCTCGGGTCAGGGCCAGGACAAGATCAGGCCCGTCGAGGATCCGTTCCGTCAGCTGTCGCGATATGAAACCGTCTGAACTTCCTCCCAGGACCCGGACAAAGCCCTCTACCTGAGGATCCATGGCAGAGTCGACAAGGGCACCGGTCCCGGCGCTTTCAACCTGGAAGCTTCCGGGCGCCACAGCATTGAAACCGGACTGCAGCAGGCGTTCCGCCATTGGGGAACGGCAGACGTTTCCCGTGCATACGGTCAGAATTCGGAAAGGGTTCACCTGCACTTCAGCCTCTAGCTGCACGATGCTTCTCGAATCATCGGCTGAATCACGTCTGACGGTTCCTGAAGTGTGGGAGTCACATCCAAGTGGGGCTCGGAATGCTGCACAACATTGGAAAAATCGACTTCCACCGCAGTGGATTCGCCTGGTGCCAGTTCTGCAGTGACCACGGCTACTGGGCGTTCGCCGTGTTCAAAGGCACCAATGGGTGCCTTTTCCCCATCAATGACCGCGGAGTGGACAAGTGCCTGAGTCGGGCCGTATGTGACGATATTGGTCCGTACGTTGCCCGGGTCCACGCCGAAGGCCCCATCTCCGGTTACATAGGCTGGAAGAGACGTGGCGGCGTCCGCCGGGGCGGTGTTCTCGAGAGTGACGCGCACGGTGAACTCTGAGTAGCCATCCGTTTGGCACCGCTGAATCAGCTGGGCCGTACGCCGCACGTAATAGTCCATTTTGGCGCCTGTACCGTCATTGAAGTAGAGACCGAAGGTTGCACCACCGACTTCGGGACCAGTCACGGCTCCAGAGAGCTCCGTCGTCTGAATAACGCCCTGTTCGGCGGTGTGGTTCGACCACACGGAAATCCGGTCCTCAGCCGCACTGGTAATTAGAGCCTGGACCAAGCCCTTTGAATTGTCTCCCCCAGATGTGACAGCTTCAAAAACCCTCTGGGCCACAGCTGCAAAGTAGGCATCCTGTGCAGCAGGTGACTCTATTTGCGCGTAAGTGTCTGAGAGCAGCGTTTGAACGACGTTTTCCGCAGTTAGCGTGCTAGGAAGGCCCGGGACATGTCCTTCGGTTCTCAAGTCAATAGGACCAGTAGCGGCCAAAATATGCGAAAGTACAACAGGGTCGATCGCAATGGCTCCATCGATTTTTGTGCCAGGTTTATGCGCTTCCCACATTCGCTTCGCAGTCAAAGCGGCTGTTGGGAAATCAGGCGTCAGGTTTACATCCTGCATGTATGCGCCAAGGCGAGTAGTGTAGATCGCTTCCTGAGTAGGGTCTACTTCCAAGGCAGGATTGATCCGCCCAATTTCGGAGGCGCTTCCTTGGTCTGCTAGCTCGATTGCCCCGCCATCTGTACTCACAACGGCGACAGCCCCAGGAATTCCTCCGGTCGCCCTGATTTCGGCGCTGTTATGAATGAGCAGCAAATAGTTGCGAGGACCATCGGCCCCCAGCATAGAGGGAAGGAGCTGGGCAGCGTCGGCGGCTGAATTCAACGCCTGACTGGCTGTTTCAAGCGTGTCCGTTGCCTCCGCAAGAGGCCCCGCGACTTCTGGCAGTAGGGATGATTCGTCGAGGGCAGCCAGACGGTCATGGGACATCTGGACTGTGCTTGCAGCGCTGACGACTGCCGGAGCAGCGTCCTGAAGCGGCTGAAGGTTTATCTGGCTGTTGGAAGGGCTGAGAGCGGTCCAGTCCAGTGATTCGTATCTGTCCAGGAGAGGGGCTGCCGCCCGGTTTACGACATCATCGGCTGAAACGGCGACCTCACCAGCCGCGTGGAAATTGGGGCCGAGCCAAGGAATAAATCCAGCGGCACGCCAGATCGGGTCGCTGCCGGCATCGCGAGCGGCTCCGGTGTGTTCCTGCAGTCGGTGGAGCACGTCTTGGGCTCCCGTGTTGTCGTTGGCCACCAACCGTTCCTGCATTTGGGGGATCAACGCAGCAGCGTCTTGGAGATTATTGCGGAGTTCTCCCGCCCTGTACGCAAGCCATCCGGCGCTGGCGGCACCAGCGACTACGACAGCCCCCGCCACAGCGGCGGTGCGTAGGACGATCTTTCGCTTCCGCCGTTGGCTTCCTCGTCTCCTTGGTCGTACTTTGTCCGGTTCACGTTCCTCGGTCAAAGTTTCCGTCGACAAGGAATCCGTCATTTAATACGCTCCCGTTCGGTGTAGTACTGCGCGTACTGTCCGCAGCAAGATTACTATGTCGCCCACTAGGGACCAGTTTTCAACGTAGTAAAGGTCCAATCGCACTGTGTCTTCCCAAGACAGCAGGGATCTGCCGCTGACCTGCCACAGCCCGGTCAGTCCGGGCTTGACCAACAAGCGGCGGTGAACATGCTGCTCATACGCATCAACTTCCTTGGGCAAGGGCGGACGAGGCCCCACAAGGCTCATCGAACCGACTAATGCATTGAACAGTTGGGGCAATTCGTCGAGGCTATACCGGCGGATGAATTTGCCGACTCGCGTCACTCGAGGGTCATCCTTCATTTTAAACAACACACCGCTGCCCTGGTTCTGTTCCTGAAGTTTGGCGAGCCGCGCTTCGGCATCAATAACCATGGAGCGGAATTTGAGCATATTGAATGACTCGCCTCGCATGCCGATGCGCTTCTGCTTGAACAGCACTGGCCCTTTACTATCAAGCTTCACCATCAACGCGACAATCAGTAGGACCGGCGAAAGCAAGACGATCAGCGCGGCCGAGCCGAGAACATCGAAGGACCGCTTGATGAAGCCTTTCCCGCCTTCGAGTTTCGGAGTGGAAACGTGGATCAGCGGCAGACCGGCGACGGGCTGGGTATGGATGCGGGGGCCAGCAACATCGGTGAGCGCCGGAACCATAATCATGTGGATTCCGAGGTCTGCCAGGGCCCACCCCAACTGCCGGATAGTTTTCGGCGGTAGCTGAACGCCTCCGGAGAGTGCTACGGCATCGGGACTGAACTTCTTGATGGATTCAAGGATGTCCTCCGCCTCGCGTTCATGCCCGATGATCGGAAGTCCTACGTCAGCAGGAAGTGCTGTCCCTACCGGTGTTCCCGGGAGATATGCAGCCACCGGAACATAGCCGGCCAATGGCTGCTGCCGAAGGGAGCGCGCCAGGTGTTCTGCGGAGAACGGTCCACCAATGATGAGGACACGGGAAACACTCGTGCCTCGCTGCCGTTCAACATGAAGGTACTGCCGGAGAATGTACCTGCCAATGAGCAGACCGAAAACTCCTGCTGGCAGTGCGAGGCCCACATATCCCCGCGCCGTGTCGACATTGAATGAGTAGGACACTATGGCCACAAGGCCGAAGAGCCACAAGGAGGCAGTAAGGACGCGCTTGTACTCTTCGGGGCCGTGACCCAAGATGCGGATGTTCCGGCTGCCCCAGGCGCCGAGCATGAGCCACCATGCAAAGGCCATGACCATGGTCACGAAAGTGTAATTGCCTAGGGAATCCCCGGCCCCAGTTCCAAAGCTGTTGGGTCCAAAGCGCACAATTTGCGCACCAACAGCCGCCCAAACCACCACCAGGGCATCAACGAGCGCGAGGCGACGTGCATACCGTTGACGCCATTCCGTAGCATTATTCACGTACGACTTCAGAGCCCCTCTTCGTGAACGGACAGTTCAGCGGTTAAGGCCGGCCCAGTCCTCTATATGTCCAGCCAGCCGTTCGCCATTTCTCCGGACTCAGCACATTGCGCCCATCCAAGATGTTAGGTTCTGCCACTACACGCTTGAGGGCATGCGGATCAAGTTCCTTGTACTGCTTCCATTCGGTAAGCAGGATCAACGCGTGGGCGTTAGCTACAGCCTTGTCTAGATTCTCTTCGAGGTTCAGCTCTGGGAATCGAATTGCTGCATTTGCCAGTGCTTCGGGGTCGGTTACAGTTACCGTTGCTCCCTGGAGTTGGAGTTGGGCCGCTACGTTCAGGGCTGGGGAGTCTCGGACATCGTCGCTGTCCGGTTTGAACGCTGCGCCGAGGACGGTGATGCGCTTGCCGATCAGGCTTCCCTCGAACATCGCCCGTGTAATTTCGACAACTCGAGAACGGCGTCGCATATTGATTGCGTCGACCTCGCGGAGAAACGTCAGAGCCTGATCCGCGCCGAGTTCCCCTGCCCGAGCCATGAAAGCTCGAATGTCCTTGGGGAGACAACCACCGCCGAATCCGACGCCGGCGTTAAGGAACTTCCGTCCGATCCTCTCGTCCATACCAATCGCGTCCGCTAGGAGTGTCACATCCGCCCCAGTAGCTTCACACACCTCAGCCATTGCATTGATGAAGGAGATCTTGGTTGCGAGGAAGGAATTGGCGGCTGTCTTGACAAGTTCTGAGGTAGCATAGTCCGCGACCAGTCGCGGGGTTCCAGCTGCCAGAGGAACGGCATATACAGCGTCAAGGGCATCTACAGCAGCTGTGCCCTTCTCGTCTGACGAAACCCCGTAAACAAAACGATCCGGTGTCAGTGTGTCTTTGACAGCGTGCCCTTCGCGGAGGAATTCAGGGTTCCAAGCCAGAATTGCGCCTGGAGCCGAAATGGCCAGTTCTTCGGAAAGGCGTGCGGCAGTCCCTACGGGCACAGTGGACTTGCCGACTACGATATCGCCTGGCTGCAGATGCGGTGCGAGAGAATTGAAGGCGGCATCAACATAGCGCATGTCCGCGGCATTTTCGCCCTTTCGCTGCGGCGTTCCCACGCACACGAAATGGACCTGAGATCCTGCTGCCTCTGAGATGTCGGTTGTGAACGTCAGGCGTCCCGTACCTTGAACCTCGGACAGAAGCTCCGGGAGTCCAGGTTCGAAGAACGGAGCCCGCCCTGAACCGAGGTCACTAATCTTCTGCAGGTCAACATCAATGCCCACAACGTCATGACCTAGCTTCGCCATACAAGCGGCGTGGACGGCACCTAGGTAGCCGCAACCGATCACGGAAATACGCATTGAATTCCTTAGTGTTGTTCCGACTGCACCGAGTGGAGCAAGTCTCGCTAATAAGTTACTCAAATTTCTGCGGTGCAAGTAATTGCCCCAGAGGGGGGTCGAGTACAACCGTAATACATCATGGCGTACACCTGCTCAATGTAAAATCTGGCACGAGGCGCACCTAGCCGGCCAGCCGCGCAGGCGACGGATGTTCCCCACACACCTCTCAACAAGGAGCAGATTTGGAGTTGTCGGTACCCATTTTTGGTTCAGGGGCCTACTCGAGAGTGATAAATATCATATTGTCTGGTTCTACTTCCATTGGATCTTCTTTGGCAGAGCGTCTAGAGGCTGCTGGAGCGTCAGCCCAAAACTTGATGAATACGTTTAAGTCGCCTCAGTATTTCAATGCTTATCCTGATGTACCTCAAGTTTCTACAGTAGGGAAAATGTTGTGATTAATCCGTGGAGACTTATCGGAGTTTCGTCGGGCGTGTTCCTTTCGGGGCTAATCCTTCCTTTCATTAGTGCCCGAATTGAGAGTCGATTTGAAAGCGGTAAGCCAAAGCGCGGGCCACTGCAGGAAGCGGCGAGCTTAGAGGTGATTATTCCTGCCTATCTTGAGTCAGGCATTGTTGGGCCGACGATCGAGAAGCTCAAAAAGCAGTTGGAAGAATGGCCCGGATCTGCTCGTATAACAGTAGTAGCCAGCGACGATGAAACGGCCAGCGCCGCCAGTTCTGCAGACAAGGTAATTCTGACTGGCCGACTTGGTAAGCCGGCGGCTGTCAACCGTGGCGTGATGGAGTCTGAAGCGGACGTAATTCTGTTGACAGACGCTAACTGCCAGTTCGCACCTGAATCTTGGGCGGGAGACCTCTGGAAGAACCTTGGCGTTTGGGACATGGTCAGTGCAAATAAGCAGGAGACGAGCGGAACTGAAGGTGCGTTCTGGAAATTTGAGGCCACCGTAAAGAAACTGACGGCATCACACATAGGGACATTGGCTGTTGTAGGGGAGTTCCTGGCCTTTCGTCGAAACGACTTCCGGCCCATCCCAATGGAGACCCAGCTTGATGATTTGTGGTTAGCCATGGATTTCGACTCGAGAGACCTCATTGTTGGCGTGGCGCCGGAAATTTCCACAATGGAGGCAGCTGCCTCGCCGAACGAACAATGGGAACGGCGAATTCGGATAGCGGCTGGTCAAATCAGTGAGGCCGTTCCGCGCTTACCACAGTTGGCGAGGACGCCAGCAGGACGATTCTATTTGGCCCATAAGCTGTACCGGACGACCGTGGGCCCCTTGGGATTCTGGCTGGCAGTGGTTGGAGCGGCTTTGGTGCGCCCTCCAGTAACCGGTCCCCTTGCTGCTACCGCGATCGCCTGGTCCATCTTGCGTTACAAAGGTCGCATTCGTGTGGATACGCCCTTAGATCCTCTGTTCACAGTAGTGGGAATGCAGGCAGTGCCATTGGCGGGTGCAGTAAGAGCATACTCGCGGGTTGTAGCGGCTCGCCGCGGCCAGACAGCTGCAGGGTGGAAAAAAATACCCAGATGAGGACTCGCATGCATTATTTACCACTGCCTCTGCTGAATTTAAAGGGACTAGACATTGACTAAAAGTATTCTGCTGGTCACAAAAACTGCGTTTAACTCCCCCCGAGACGGGGGGACTATGAGAACTTCAGCAATCGTAGGTCAACTGCGCGACGCAGGTATGACTGTGCATTCCATTTCAATACGCGGCGAAGCAGGCCAGGGGCCAACCCTGAGACCTTGGTGGAGGTTGATAGTCGCAAACGTAAAGGTCATCGTTGATGTAATACGAATCGGTTCCATCAGCATCGCCCGGTGGTACTCGCCTCGTGCGGTGAAGAAGATTGTGGCTGCCACCCAAAGCCAGAATTTTGATGTGACCGTTATTGAATACAGTCAGTTGCTTATATATCGGACACTCTTACCGAGTCCCACAATTGTAGACATGCACAATGTTGAGGCTGAGCTGCTGAAGAATTACGCTCGCTCCGCTCCGACTTACTTGCGTAGGTCGATTGCTCAGTATGAAACATTACGTGTAAAGAAATTAGAATCGCGTTTGGATAGGATTGCTGATGCGGTTTCCGTTGTCAGTCCACATGACAGGGACGAAGTGCTGCGTTTGAACCGACAGTCGAGCATGCTCCAGAAGGTGATTGTCGCGTCTAACGGCGTATCAGATCAAGGCTTCGCTTTTCAGGGGGAGCGAGCAAATACCATTGTTTTCGTAGCCCATCTCGGCTGGCAGCCGAATATCGACGCTGCGTTGTGGCTGGTCAAAAAAGTTTGGCCTCTTGTTCGACGAGAGTTGCCGGGATTCAAATTGCAGCTCGTTGGTCGGAACCCGGCTCCAGAGGTAGAGGCCTTGGCCTCTGAATCAGTTGAGGTGCACGCCAACGTCGAGAGTGTCATCGGCTACGTTGGGGCTGCGCGGGTTTCAACCGCTCCACTGTTGGCCGCCGGCGGGACCAGGCTAAAGATCTTGGAAGGACTGGCCTGCGGAACACCGGTCGTGGCAACAACTTTAGGTGCGCTTGGTCTCGAAAGTCTGGCTTTCGACGACATAGTCAACATTGCAGATACGCCAAGAGATTTTGCACAGCATGTAATTAGATTGGCGAAGCAGACTCCGTCTCGAGAGAAACTTCGAGAGGCTGTCCAGCCGTTCCGATGGCCATTTACATTGGAGACTCTGATCGAACGTGTAAAGGAACTGTCATGAAATGGCCTGTCCCGAATTCCACGCGAGAGCAGGTGTGCGTGGAGAGACTTGATCCACTGAACAATAATCCTTCAAATCACGAAATTAGTTTTCGGTTCGTAACTCTTTCAACGGAGGTTTGGGGTGCTGAAACGACGCTGGTTACCCTAGTTCGGGAGTTACGCTTGCTTCTTCCGAAGGCAACATTTGAGCTTGTCGCGCCCCTAGGTCAACTCACTCATATGTGGAATGAAGAATCTTTCGGCCCAGTTATTCTGATGCCGCCCCGATATGGTGGTCAACTAAGCCCGCGAAAGATTCTGGTGATGTTGCCTGGGCTTCGGCTCTTCTTGTCGAGATTGGGGCCTTCAGATGTCGTGCACAGCCATCACCAGTGGACTCACCTGGCCGTCGCACTGTCCTCCGGAGCGGCCCGGACAGTTCTGGACCTTCATGATTTCGTTCCGACTCGAGGTGGTCGGGTATTCCAATCACTGGCGGCAGGTATCGCAGACATAGTATTTGCGGCTTCCAAGACAGTAAGTAATCAGCTACCCAATAAGTTGGCTGGCAATACTGTCATACTGAATCGGCCGGTTCTGTCACCCGAGAGCAATGGCGATGGTGAGACGGCCGGCAATGTTGGTAGTGGCCTTCGATTCATAATCGTTTGTCGACCCGATCCAAACAAACAAATAGACAAGGCGCTTGGAGCATTGTGCGAAGCGTTGGGGGACCATGATTCTGTGTCTGTCGTCGGCGGAACGCTGGGTCAGTACCATATTCGAGCCAGCGGCGTAGCACAGAATCCACAGGTGCACTTTATGGGTCAATTGCGCGGTAGAGAGATGACGGCAGCGTGGCGTGCGTCCGATTTGCACGTTTTGACGTCAGAATACGAGCCCTTCGGCAGGGTTGTCGTTGAAGCTGCATCACATGGCGTCCCATCCATCGTCCACCGTGGAGCGGGGGCTGCAACTGTGGTGTCAAAGTTCGGAGCTGGGGCGGTTATATCGTCATGGAATGAACTGGCAGATACCATTGACAACTTGCGTCCACGTCCAATTCGGGATTCCCTTGGTGCAGCGATGCAAGGGCTGGTAAACGATTGCCTTCCAGCCACAGTGGCCGCGCGGTATCTAGAAAAACTCGTGATGCCCCAAGTAGGTTAGGTGGCCAGCATGGTGAAAATCGCTTCTAGGATCCGGAAGGCCTGTCCGACTCGGGACGCTGTCCTGATCAATTCCGCGGATGTGACTAAATGACAAGTTCGTCTGAACATGAGCGCGAGATCGGTGACAAGCGGGTACCAATCATCTTGGTCATTGCCTTCGTTGCTCTTACTTTGGAAGCACTCCTCTATCCTTCGCAAAACAGTGTTCCCAACGGCCTATTTTCTCTGCACACGGGGGTATTCAATATACGTTTGGTTGATCTGCTAGCCATCACAATCTTTGCCTCCTATTGTCTGAAAAAAAGAACATCGTCGGCTAGGGCAGGCAACTATATCGTCATATTGCTAGTTCTCGCGATCTACCTAGGATTGATGGCGTGGGTAGGACACGCAAATGGTGCCGGACCAGGAACTCTGTTTACCCAGTCTCGATTGGTCATATATTTATTGCTCCTTACAGCGATACTGGGAAAGGCGCGGGGCGTAGATTTACTCGCTGCTGGCAGTGTCGCGTTAAAGGTCCTCACTGTGCCTCTGGGAGCAGTAGCAGTAATGACGCTACTCGGCGTCACCGTGGAATTCCCTGGAATGTCAGGAAGTACATTTGGTGCCATTGGGGGAGACCTCGGAACGATTGTCGGTATTTTGGCCTTTTGTGCTGTAGGCTTCGCCGCCCTAGAAGGCCGAGCTAGTTGGCTCGCGCTGTGGTTTTTGTACCCCCTTCTCGGCGACCAACGAGCTGCTATTCTGACAACCACTGTGGTAGGGGTACTTGCCACGCTAGCCATCTGGTGGAAGGCAGGAATCCTCAATTCGAGGTCTCAGAAGCGGCTGCAGCTTACTGGATTATTTGCTGTCATTGCCTTGGTATCTGCCATTGGAAGCTCGATCATTATTACAGGCAACAGTGCGGTCTCAAGGCTATTTGTTGAAGGAATCGATAGTACGTTCCTCAGCGAGAGCAAGATTGTTTCTGCTGCTACTCGTCCGTTCCAACTGGTGCAGGCGTGGATTAGTTTCTCAGAAAGCCCATTGACGGGGCACGGCCTGGGGCAAGAAGTCTACTTCTTTGATTATTATGCAGGCGAGTTGGTGCCGACGGAGTCGGCACATAACTTCATCGCTGACATAGCAATCCGAGGAGGAGCGCTGGGACTGCTCCTGGTACTGATTCTTGTCTTCGCGACATTCGAGGGGCGATGGGCGGTAGACAGGGCGGTTTTTGCCGCAGCGTTTGCAACCTTGGTCGGCAAGGCTTTGCTTGAGCCCGCATTGGATAAGTATCGACTTGCGTTTTTGATAGCTGTAGTTATGACGGCAGTCGTTGCGTCTCGTCCAGCATCACTGACGAGTACGAATGATAAATTGGCGGGGCACGCAGGCCGTAGTGCTCAGAAGGTTAGGGCGGGCGCGGGGTGAGGCCGGATTTCGACACCTGCAGGCAGCCGCGACTCGCGGAATAATACCTCGCTCAAGCTTGACGGATATTAGGACCCACATAGTTGGTGGGTGAGACTTAGGAGAGCGGCTTTGCGGCAAGTACTTCAAACAATTCATCAGACATCGGCGAACCTGAACCCCTATATAACGCAGTTACTTCAAGCAATCGAGAGCGAGGGAATTCCGATTGCCTACTGGAGTTGGAGAAACGCCCTTTTTAGTCGGCCAGCAGCAGTTCACGTGCATTGGCCCGAGATTCTCTATCATGGTAAGAGTCCGGTTCGCTCTTGGGTAAAAAGCCTTGTTCTTGGTGGCATGCTATTGCGCTGGAAAGTTCTCTCAGTTCCTGTCATATGGACAGTTCATAACCTCCGACCCCATGAAGGTCTTTCGTTTCCTGAGAAGTTTGCTGATTGGCTCTTTCGACGAAATGTCAGTCTAGCAATTTGCCTCAATGACGCAGATGCAAATTTGGATCAGCTTGTGCCCAAGGCTGTCAAGAGGACCATATTGCATGGCCATTATAGGGATTGGATGTCCTCGTTTGATCGTTCTTCGCGCGTCGAGGGCAGGGTCGGATTTGTTGGAATGATTCGGCCATATAAGGGCGTTGAGGATTTGATTGATGCTTTTATGGCGGCGAAGGGCCCGGACCTGAGCCTAGTGATCGCCGGTCAGCCCCAAAGTTCCCACTATGCGCTTAGCTTAGAGACTCGCGCTGCCGGGGATCCTCGTATTTCCTTTGAATTTGGCTATCTGCCTGAAGACCGGCTGGTCAAAGTAGTCACTGAGTCCTCTGTGGTCATACTTCCGTATCGCCAAATGTACAATTCCGGGGCAGCCTTGTTGGCTCTATCATTGGACCGGGTCGTCGTTGTCCCGAGAACTCTGAGCAATGAACTGCTGCAGGCGGAGGTTGGAGAGTCTTGGGTGCGCATTTTCGAGTCACAGCTAAGCAGCGAACATCTACTTGCCGCGCTGGGAGTTTCTCATGACCTCGGCGACAAGTCTGGACCTGATTTGAGCCGCAGAGATTGGAGTAGAATCGGGAAACAGCACCGTGCCGCTTTCGAAGAAGTTCTGTATTAACTTACCTCTTGCTGTGTCTGTCGACGCCAATCAATAATAGGGCCAAAAACGCCGACTGAAAAATGTACGGTCCGGGGACACCCCTGGCACTGTGTTGTCGCGAGATGCTGCGTGGGCGGTGAAGCGGCGGACAGCGTGCGCACCGATGGAGAGCCGGGCCTGGTCATCGATCAGATCCACGCTCGGGAGCCATCCGCTAAGGCAACCTGGATTCCGTCGATCTGCCACAGATCGTTCGGAGTGTGACGTTCGAACCGCTTCCGCGTTCTCGAGGTTCGGCGCACCTGTGCTGTGACCAGACCTTGGCGTTTGAGGGTCCGGCGAATCGTGACACAGCCGGTGCCGGGTCAAGGCCGGCCTGGATGAGCTTGACCCGCAGCACCCGTGTACCCCCAGCGCGGGTTGTCCATCCGCAGGCGGTAGCACCAGGGGCTCGATCTCATCGGCGGTTCTGGCCGGAGATGTTGAAGGACGCCGGGACCGGGGTTGCAGCCCGGCGGTGCCCTCCGCCCACCAGACGGCGACAATAAACTCATAGAAGCTTTGCCGGGAGATGCGGTAGCGGCGGCGGACCTCAGCCACCGGGATACCGTTCCGCCCCGGTGCCAGCAGGATTTCCAGCCGTCGATGGTTCACACTCATCACTCTCATCTGTGTAAGAGTGTCAGGGATGTCCCGCTAACGGAGGGAGTGTCCCTAGCTCCTCTGTCAAGCGGCGAGGATGAGCGTGCGGGCTGCGGAGGTTTTCTGATCGTCGATCAGAGCTCGATATACGACGTCGGATAGTCGGCGTTTGAGGACACGCAGTGCTTCCATGCCGCCGTCCCCGCCTGCTTTGCGGCGGGCGAGAAGCTCTCGCGCGCCCGGGTGGCAGCGGGCCTGGGTGAGCGCGATCCGG
>NZ_JBNHIC010000041.1:0-33463 GCF_059092905.1 Arthrobacter sp. B0427-1-12
CGGGTCCGGAACCAGGATCGTTTCCACGGTCACGGGAGCGTTCTTTTCCTTGGCGATAACCGCCTTGACCTTATGAGCCATAACTGCGCTGTTCCTCTCGTATTCCACCGGCGGGACTGGCGGCCGGGGTTAGACTCATCACATCATAAAAACCGCAGGGATGCCGCCTTGGGCGGCACGTCCCTGACCGGAGCGCTGTGCACGCGGTTCAAGGCGGAGGTCACCTTCACGTACGCGGCAGGAAGGATGGCCGGAATGAATGAGGAAATCCGGGAAAGCCGGCTCGCCGTCAGCAGGCGGCGGGCGATGGGGCTGGGCGGTTCGGTGGGGCTGGGGGCGCTGCTGGCTGCCTGTACCGGTGGCAACGGCGAGGGGACGCTGTCCCCGGAAGCCACGCCGTCGGCGCCGGTCACCGTACCGACGACGAACGGCACGGCGACGGTCCAGCCGGGCACGACGGCCGCCGCGGATGTGGTGGCACTGCTGGACCGGGCCAACAGCTGCGGCATGACCAGGGAACAGACGCAGGGCCCCTTCTGGTTCGACGTCGATTCCATCCGTTCCGATATCCGTGAGGACCGGCCGGGCACGCCGCTGCAGTTGGCGCTGCGGGTGTGGGACCAGGACTGCCGGCCGCTGCCCAACAGCGTGGTGGAAATCTGGCACTGCGACGCCGGCGGTGCCTACTCCGGCTTCGAAGTCTCCTCGGGCGGCGGTTCGCTGGGCGGGGGCACGTCGACGTCGGACGGTTCCTACACGGAGGGCGAGCCCCAGGCGGTGCCCGCCGACGACGGAACGTACCTGCGCGGAGCGCAGGTGGCCGATGCGAACGGCATTGTGCAGTTCAGCACGGTCTACCCGGGCTGGTACAGCGGCCGCACCGTCCACATCCATCTCAAGGTGCACGTCAACAAGGACACCGTGCTGACCAGCCAGGTCTACTTCGAGGAGGAACTCAACGACGCGGTCCTCGCGGCAGCGCCGTACAACTCCCGCTCCGGCCGGGACACGCTCAACGACGACGACGGCCTCTTCGACGCCTCCGGGCTGCTCACCGTCCAGCCGGTGCAGGACGGCTACCTGGCCGGCATCAATCTGGGCGTGGAGGTCTGAGCTGCCGTTCGGAGCGCGCGCTTAACGCACGACGCCGGCACTCAGGCGAGTACCGGCGTCGTACCTTGCGTTCCAAAGCGTCAGGCGACGCCCAGGCGGGACTTCACCTCGGCTGCGGAGGGGTTGGTTGCGGCGGAACCGTCCGGGAAGATGACGGTGGGGACGGTCTGGTTGCCGCCGTTGAGGGAGGCAACGAGTTCGGCGGTGCCGTCGACCTCCTCGATGTTCACCTCGGTGTAGCCGATGCCCTGGGCATCCAGTTGGGTCTTCAGCCGGCGGCAGTAGCCGCACCAGGTGGTGGAAAACATGGTGATGGTGCCGTCCACCGGGGTGAATTCCGCTGTTGCTGCCAAGATTGCTCCTTCAAAAATGACTCGTGCGGCTGGGTAGCCTGCTGAGTCCAACGCCGGTGCAGCCGGATTCATTCCGCGGCCGGTTCCGTTGCGGAATCACCCTGGGACGGCGGAGCAGTTCTGGTTTACTGGAGGGCATGTGTGGACGTTATGTGATGGCCCGGGCCGTGGGTGACCTGATGGCCGCAGCCGGGGCCGAAGTCGGGGAGCACGTTGCGTATGCCCCCTCATGGAACGTCGCGCCCACTACTGATGTGCCGATCGTGCTGGAACGGCTGATCGACGGCCAAGTGCACCGCGAGCTCCACATCGCCAAATGGGGACTTGTCCCCGGATGGGCCAAGGATCCGGGTGTTGGCGTCAAGATGTTCAACGCCCGCAGCGAGACGGTGGCTGAGAAACCGTCCTTCCGCAAGGCGCTGCAGGCACGGCGCTGCGCGGTGCCTGCCGACGGGTACTACGAGTGGAAGAAATTGTCCGCCAAGTCCAAACAGCCCTACTACGTCCGCCGGGCGGACGGTGGGCCAACGTTCTTCGCCGGGCTCTACGAATGGTGGAAGGATCCGTCCCTGCCGGACGGGCACCCCCGGCAATGGCTGCTGAGCACCTCCATCATCACCACCGAGGCGCCACCCGCGGACAGCGCCTCACCCGTGCTGCAGGAACTGGGCCAGCTGCATGACAGGCTGCCGGTGCCGCTGTCCGGCTCCGCCATGGCCGAATGGCTGGATCCGCAGGCCGACGGCCCTGCCCTGGTCGACCTGATCCGCGCCGAAGCGCACAGTGTCGCCGCCGAATGGACGCTGGGACCGGTAGGGGATGCCGTGGGGAACGTCCGCAACAACGGGCCGGAGCTGATCGAACCGCAGACGGCACTGTTCTAGCGGCTGCGGCGGATTCAGGGGCCTGCCCCGGCAGCCCTAAGCCCCACCCATCCGGACGGTTCCGTCCGCCGCCACGGTGAAGCCGGGGTTATGGACGATGTCCCAGCGGAAGCCGTCCGGGTCCGCGAAGCAGCCGCTGTAGCCACCCCAGGCCTGCCGGCGTCCTGCCGATACCAGGGTGGCTCCGGCCGCGACCGCCTGCGCTATCACCGCGTCCACCTCTTCCGGGCTGCCCAGGTTCTGGCCCAGGGACACCGGGGGAGCCAGTGCTCCGTGTCCGACGTCGCCGTATTCTCCGGTCATGCTGTCGACCTGCCAGAGGGCCAGGATCTGTCCGGGTCCGAGCTGCAGGAACAGGATCTCGCCCGGCTCTTCTCCCAGCGGCTGCCAGCCGAGTCCGTCAACGTAGAACCGTCGTGATTCCTCCGTGCTGCGTACGCCAAGCGTGATGGCACTTACCGTCGGTTTCATAGGGCGAGCGTGCCACGGACGGCGGAGGGTGGCAATGGACGCTGCGCTCTGGTGCTTTTCGCCGGGATCGGCGTAGACTGGGTTTGATTCGAATATAGTTTCGATTATTCAGCTGTCCTGATCAGTTAAAGCGGTTGAACAATCGAGTAAATGAACCGGTCGAAACACCAGTCGACGCAGCCGGTCGGGATCCGCACTACGATCCAGCATTCCCCATGGGAGTTGCTGCCTGCTGGTCCTGCGCCTGTTTCGGCGGCTGTTCCGCACAGCGCCGCAGCTGCGGCGGGGAGGTGGCGCCATGGGGGTCTTCAGTGAAGCGGTGGACGTGAAATGCTCTCCGTCCGGGCAGCCGGAGCGGGTGATATGGCGGGGCCGCGCCTACCGCGTCGTGGTTGAACCGGTCCGCTGGTTTGAACGGCGCAAATGGTGGGAAGAGGAACCGAGGGCGGAACCCGGCAGAGGTGCCGGCCTGGTGGACCACGAGATCTGGCGGCTCCAGGTCCGGCCCGACGATGGCTCCGGCAGTTCCGAGGGCCCCGACAGGCCAGGCGGCTCCCACGACCCAGGCCTCCGGACGCTGGATATTTCCCACCGGCTGGATACGCACCGGTGGCGCCTTGTCCGCATCCATGATGCAGTCCGGGACCGGGAATGATGAGTTTTACCCACCTGCATGTTTCCACGGCCTTCAGCGCCCACTACGGTGTCTCGTGGCCCGACGACCTGGCCCGGACCGCCGCCGCGGACGGCGCCGACGCGCTCGCCTGCACCGACCGTGATGGCCTGTACGGGACCGTCAAGCATCTGAAGGCGTGCCTGGCGGCCGGTCTGGATCCGATCGTGGGCGTGGACCTGGCAGTGCTGTCCTCCCGGCAGCCCGGTTCCCCGGTTCGGCCGCCACGTCCCGTGCAGTCCGGATCCGGGCAGCCCCGCCCTCCGGAGGTGACCGGACGCGTCGTCGTACTGGCCCATGGCGGCATCCGCGGTGCGGGATACAAAGCGCTCTGCCGCCTGATCTCCGACGCCCATGACGGTACCGCCGCCGGGGCCAGGGCAGGCCGGCCCGTCGGCGTCACCCTGGAACAGTTGGCCCATCATGCCGCTGGCCCCGGAAACCCGGTGCTGACCGTGCTGGTGGGGCCGTATTCCGACGTCGGCCAGGCACTCCGGTCACGCAGCTATGACCAGGCGCGCTCGCTGCTGTCCCGTTGGCGGAACCTCCTGCCGGTCGGTTCCATGGCCGTGGAAGTCGTGACCCACCTGAGCCCGCCGGGGGAGCTGCTGAGCACCGCCCACGCAGTGCGGATGTTCCGCCTCGCCAAGGATGCGGGACTGCCTGCCGTGCTCACCAATGCGGTGCGCTATGCCGACGCCGACGGCGCCCCCACCGCCGATGTGCTGGATGCCGCCCGGGCCCTGAGCTCGCTGGCGACGCTGCCGGACCTGCAGCCCAACGGCCAGGGCTGGCTCAAGGGCGCCGCAGTCATGCAGTCGATCGCCCAGGAAATCTCCCAGGAAGCCGGCTACGGACTCCCCGGCGCCGCCGGGCTGCTGGCGGCGACCGAAAAGACAGCGGACCGCTGCCGGATGGATCCGGCGGCGGACATGGGCTGGAAACAGCCCGCAGTGCCGGAGGCCTCCGTGATCGGGATCAGCCAGGATCCGCTGGCCGAACTATGGCAGCGCTGCGAGGCAGGCGTCGCTCGCCGCTTCCCGGCAATGCCGGAAGAGACGGAACGGCGCGTGCGGAACCGGCTGGCCCATGAGCTGGGCATCATCGAGCGGCTTGGCTTCGCGTCCTACTTCCTGACCGTGGCGGAAGTGTCCCGGATGATCACCGGGATGGGCGTCCGGGCAGCGGCACGGGGCTCGGGCGCCTCCAGCCTGGTCAACTACCTGCTTGAGGTCAGCCATGTGAATCCGCTGGACCACGACCTGATCTTCGAGCGCTTCCTCTCCCGGGACCGTTCCACGCTCCCGGATATCGACATCGACGTGGAAAGCGCCGAACGGCACAACGTCTACCGCCGCATTTTCGACCGCTTCGGTCCGCAGCGGGTCACCCTGATGAGCATGCAGAACGGTTACCGGGCACGCGGTGCGGTGCGCGACGCCGGCCTGGCCCTGGGCATGGACGGGGAGAATATCGACACGATCGCCAAACAGCTCTGGCGGTTCTCCGCGCGCCGGTTCCGGGAGGCCATGGCTGAAAAACCGGAGCTGCGGGAATTCGCCGGCCGGGTGGAGCAGGACCAGCAGTTGGACCTGCTGGTGGACCTGACCGAGCGGCTGGACCGCCTGCCACGGCATATTTCCATGCATCCCTGCGGCGTGATCCTGGGGGATGCGACCCTGCTGGACCGGACCCCGGTGCAGCCGAGCGGACTGGGACTGCCCATGTCCCAGTTCGACAAGCACGACATGGACCCCATGGGGATGCTCAAGCTGGATGTGCTCGGAGTGCGCATGCAAAGCGCCATGGCGTATGCGCTGAAGGAAATCCAGCGGATCCACCCCTCCAAGGCAGAGGTGGCGGCCGCCGGCCGCCATCCGGTAGATGCCGCCGGCTGCGGGCCGGACTATATCCACAGGGACGGCCGGATCGATCTGGAGGCTGTGCCGCGTGACGACGAACCCACCTACGAGCTGATCCGGAGCACCCATACGTTGGGCTGTTTCCAGATCGAATCCCCCGGGCAGCGGGAGCTGGTCGGGAAAATGGCGCCGCGGGAGTTCAACGACCTGATCATCGACATCTCGCTGTTCCGGCCCGGCCCGATGAAGTCCAATATGGTCAAGCCGTACCTGGAAAACCGCCACGGCTTCACCCCCGAGCACTATCCGCATCCGGACCTGAAACCGGTGCTGGCCGAAACGCACGGGGTCACGGTGTTCCACGAACAGGTGCTGCGGGCCTTCGACGTGTTCACCGACTGCGGGCTGGCCAAGGCGGATGAATTCCGCCGGCTGCTGGGCAATGAGGCGGCTGAACCGGAAGTCGAAGACTACTTCCGCAGCCAGGCCATGGCCAGGGGCTACCAGCCGGAGGTGATCGACACGGTCTGGGAAACGCTCAAGGCCTTCGGCAGCTTCGGGTTCTGCAAGGCGCACGGAGCGGCCTTCGCCGTGCCCACCTACCAGTCGGCCTGGCTCAAGGCACACCACCCGGAAGCGTTCCTGGCCGGCCTCTGGGAGCACGATCCGGGAATGTATCCGCGCCGGCTGCTGGTGGCCGAGGCCCGCCGCATGGGCATTCCGATCCTGCCGCTGGATATCAACCGCAGCACCGATCAGTACCGGGTGGAACGGGTGCCGGGCGGCGGCGGGCCGGAGAAGCTGGGGATCAGGCTGAGCCTGGCCGGGGTCTACGGGTTGTCCACCGCGGAGCTGAAGCGGATCGTTGCCGGACAGCCCTACGACTCGCTGGCGGACCTGCGGGCCAGGGCGCGGCTCAGCAGGCCCTCGCTGCAGCGGCTGGCCCAGCTGGGGGCCTTCGATTCGCTCCACCGGGCCGCCGGCGGCAGGGGCAGCAGGGCGGACCTGCTGCGCCATCTGCAGGCGGAACCCGCCAGGGCACGGCGGCGGAAAGACGAACCCATCGAGGGGCAACTGGCGCTGCCGCTGGGGGATGTGGAACTGGGGAACCTGAAGCCGGAACTGCCCGAACCGACGACGGCGGAAAAGGTCCGCACCGAGCTGGATCTGATGGCAGTCGACGTGAGCGCGCACCTGATGGACAGTTACGGACCGCTGCTGAAGGAACTGGGCGTCACTGCGGCCGAGGACCTGATGGGGCTGCGCAACGGGACGCAGGTGCTGGTGGCAGGGATCAGGGTGGCCACCCAGACTCCGCCCATGCGCGGGGGACGCCGGGTGGTCTTCATCAGCATTGACGACGGTACCGGCTGCGTGGACTGCACCTTCTTCCAGGAGGCGCAGGAAAAGGCCGGACCGCTGCTTTTCGGCACCCGGCTGCTGCTCATCCAGGGCGTGACCCGGCGCACCGGCCCGCGGGGGATCAGCCTGCAGGCCACCAATGCCTGGGACCTGGCCCGGACCGAAACGTTGCCGCTGCCGCCGCCGCCCCAGCCGGCTTCGGCGGCCGCCCGTCTGCCCGCCGGCATGCGTGGCATGTTGGTGGGCTACAACTCCAGCGGATAACATCAAAAGTGGTTTGCAGCGGCCCGGTGCATCCTGTTGCGCCGTTGCACCGCCGCAACAACACGAAATTTTAGGAGACCCCTGTGTCAGTGCCCCAACAGATCACCCTCATCGTCGATGGCGAAGAGAGCCAGGTGGCCACGGGCACTACCGGTGCGGACCTGTACGCGGACCGCCGCGAGGTCGTCGTCGCGCGTGTCAACGGAGAGCTGAAGGACCTGGACCAGCCGCTGCCGGAAGGCGCCCGGGTGGAGGCCGTGACTATCGATTCCCAGGACGGCCTGAACGTCCTGCGGCATTCAACGGCCCATGTCATGGCCCAGGCGGTCCAGCAGCTGCGCCCCGGCGCCAAGCTCGGCATCGGTCCCTACATCACCGACGGTTTCTACTTCGATTTCGACGTTGAGGAACCCTTCACTCCTGAAGACCTGAAGACGCTTGAGAAGATGATGCTCAAGATCGTCAACCAGAACCAGAAGTTCGTCCGCCGCTCCGTCACCGAGGACGAAGCCCGCGAAGCCATGGCCAACGAGCCGTACAAGCTGCAGCTGCTGGGTCTGAAGAGCAACGCCGACGAGGCCGGCGAAGGCGCGAACATCGAGGTTGGCGCCGGCGAGATCACTATCTACGACAACGTCGACCGCAAGAGCGGGGACACCGTCTGGTGCGACCTGTGCCGCGGCCCGCACCTGCCCGGCACCAAGCTCATCTCCAACGCCTTCGCCCTGACCCGCACCGCCGCGGCCTACTGGCTAGGCAGCGAGAAGAACAAGCAGCTCCAGCGCATTTACGGCACCGCCTGGCCCACCAAGGAGGACCTGAAGGCCTACCAGGACCGGCTGGCCGAAGCCGAGCGCCGCGACCACCGCAGGCTCGGCGCGGAGCTGGACCTCTTCTCCTTCCCGGACGAGCTGGGCTCCGGCCTGCCGGTGTTCCACCCCAAGGGCGGCATCGTGCGCAAGGCGATGGAGGACTACTCGCGCCAGCGCCACACGGACGCCGGCTACGAGTTCGTCTACACCCCGCACATCACCAAGGGCCACCTGTACGAGGTCTCCGGGCACCTGGAGTGGTACAAGGACGGGATGTTCCCGGCCATGCATATCGACGAAACCCGGAATCCGGAGACCGGGGAGATCGTCAAGCCCGGGCAGAACTACTACCTCAAGCCGATGAACTGCCCGATGCACAACCTGATCTTCCGCTCCCGCGGACGGTCCTACCGCGAACTGCCGCTGCGCCTGTTCGAGTTCGGGTCGGTGTACCGCTACGAGAAGTCCGGCGTGGTCCACGGGTTGACCCGCGTGCGCGGCATGACCCAGGACGACGCGCACATCTACTGCACCAAGGAGCAGATGAAGGGCGAGCTGACCACCACGCTCAACTTCGTCCTCGGACTGCTGAAGGACTACGGCCTGGACGACTTCTACCTGGAGCTGTCCACCAAGGACCCGGACAAGTACGTCGGCTCCGACGAGGTGTGGGACGAAGCCACCCGCACCCTGGCCGAGGTCGCCGAGGCCTCCGGACTGGACCTGGTGCCGGATCCGGGCGGCGCGGCGTTCTACGGGCCGAAGATCTCCGTCCAGGCCCGTGACGCCATCGGCCGCACCTGGCAGATGTCCACCATCCAGCTGGACTTCAACCTGCCCGAGCGCTTCGAACTCGAATACCAGGCCCCCGACGGCACCCGCCAGCGGCCGGTCATGATCCACCGGGCCCTGTTCGGTTCCGTGGAGCGGTTCATGGGCGTGCTCATCGAGCACTACGCGGGTGCCTTCCCGGCGTGGCTGGCTCCTGTGCAGGTCGTCGGCATTCCGGTGGCGGAGACCTTCAACGACTACATGTACGACGTCGTGGAGCGGCTGCGTGCCGAAGGAATCCGGGCCGAGGTCGACGCCGGCAGCGACCGGTTCCCGAAGAAGATCCGCACCGCCAGCAAGGAGAAGATCCCCTTCGTCCTGATCGCCGGCGGCGAGGATGCCGAAGCGGGCGCGGTTTCGTTCCGCTTCCGGGACGGCAGCCAGGACAACGGCGTGCCGGTGGACGAGGCCGTCAAGCGGATCGTCGACGCCGTCCGCAACCGGGACAAGTAGGCCGCCATGGTTGAGAACCTTCCTGGAAACAGCTCCGGCGACGACGCGGTCACGGATGATTTCGAGCTTCCCAATGTCCCGGACGCCTTCCAGCGGCTGTGGACACCGCACCGCATGGCCTACATCAAGGGCGGGCAGAACCAGTTCAAGGACCAGGACGATTGCCCGTTCTGCGTGGCCCCCGGGCGCTCGGATGAGGAATCCCTGATCGTGCACCGGGGCAAGTATGCCTATGTGGTGCTGAACCTCTTTCCGTACAACCCCGGCCACCTGCTCGTCTGCCCGTACCGGCACGTGCCGGATTACACGGACATCGACAGCGAGGAAACCATCGAAGTCGCGGAACTGACGCAGACCGCCATGCGCGTGCTGCGCAAGGTCTCCAATCCCACCGGTTTCAACCTGGGCATGAACCAGGGCGTCACCGGGGGAGCCGGCATTGCCGCGCACCTGCACCAGCACATCGTTCCCCGCTGGGGCGGCGACGGCAATTTCCTGCCGATCATCGCCCACACCAAGGCCATCACGCAGACCCTGGACGAAGTCCGCAAGCAGGTGGCGGCGGCCTGGCCGACCGACTCCCGCGAGGGTGCAGCCGATGACCGCGGTGCATGAATCCACGTCCGGCCGCGGGCCGGATGCCTAGGCCGAATCCAGGAAGAGCAGCATGCTGAACAAGTACGCACGGGGCTTCTTCGCGGGCATTTTCTCACCCGTCGCCAGGCTGCTGCTCCGGCTGAAAGTCTCCCCGGACGCCGTCACAATCGTCGGCACCTTGGGCGTGGTCATCGGAGCCCTGGTGTTCTACCCCATGGGACAGCTGTTCTGGGGGACCGTCTTCATCACCTGTTTCGTCTTTTCGGATATCGTCGACGGGCTCATGGCCCGGCAGCTGGGACGCGGGGGCCGCTGGGGTGCCTTCCTAGATTCCACGCTTGACCGGCTGGCCGACGGTTCGGTTTTTATTGGCATTGTCATCTGGTTCTTCACCGGCGGCGGCAATCCGGCCGTTGCCGTGGCGGCCCTGGCCTGCCTGCTGCTTGGGCTGCTGGTCTCCTATGCGAAGGCGCGTGCCGAGGGACTGGGGATGACGGCAGACACCGGAATCGCGGAGCGTTCTGAACGGCTGGTCACCGTGCTCGTCGCCACCGGCCTGACCGGCCTCGGCCTGCCGCAAGCGGTGCTGCTCGTCGTCCTGGTGCTGCTGGCCATCGCCAGCCTGGTCACCGTGGTCCAGCGGATGCTGATGGTCCGCCGCCAGGCGCTGGCCGGTTCGTAGCACGCTCGTTATTGCAGGTAACCAAGGCGATCCGGTTCACCACTGCTGGCATATGATTAGCTGTACTCAATTACCGACTACTAGGGGCTTTTTGTGTCCACTCCTGAAGTTTCCAACTCACCTGTGACCGGCAGCAGCCGGGTCAAGCGCGGGATGGCTGAGATGTTGAAGGGCGGCGTCATCATGGACGTCGTCACCGCCGAACAGGCCCGCATCGCCGAAGATGCCGGCGCCGTCGCGGTGATGGCCCTTGAACGCGTGCCGGCCGATATCCGCGCCCAGGGCGGCGTGTCCCGCATGTCCGACCCGGACATGATCGACAGCATCATCGAAGCGGTCTCGATTCCGGTGATGGCCAAGGCCCGGATCGGCCACTTCGTCGAGGCGCAGGTCCTGCAGTCGCTCGGCGTCGACTACATTGACGAGTCCGAGGTGCTGACCCCGGCTGACTACGCCAACCACATCGACAAGTGGAAGTTCACCGTACCGTTCGTCTGCGGTGCCACAAACCTGGGCGAGGCGCTGCGCCGCATCAACGAGGGCGCGGCCATGATCCGCTCCAAGGGCGAGGCCGGAACCGGCGACGTCTCCAACGCCACCATGCACATGCGCCAGATCCGCGCCGAGATCCAGCGGCTGACCTCCATGCCCGAGGACGAGCTGTACGTGGCGGCCAAGGAACTGCAGGCTCCGTACGAGCTGGTCAAGGAAGTTGCGGAAGCCGGAAAGCTGCCCGTCGTCCTCTTCACCGCCGGCGGTATCGCCACTCCGGCGGATGCGGCCATGATGATGCAGCTCGGCGCCGACGGCGTCTTCGTGGGCTCGGGCATCTTCAAGTCCGGCAACCCGGCCGAGCGCGCCGCGGCGATCGTGAAGGCTACGACCTTCCACGACGATCCGGACGTGATTGCCAAGGTCTCGCGCGGCCTGGGCGAAGCCATGGTCGGGATCAACGTGGATGAGATCCCCCAGCCGCACCGCTTGGCCGAGCGCGGCTGGTAAGCTCCACCGGCAGTAAAAAGGTCCCTCGGGCAATGTGAACTGCTCCCCGAGAGTCAGAACTGATTTCTCAGTCCAACTTTCGGGGACCAGTTCAATGAGCCCGGGGGACCTTTTCGCACCTCCGCCTACCCCCTTCCGCCAAACCTGAGTTTCTGCAGAAAACCGGTCTGAAAACCAGCAAAAACTGAGGTTTCGCGGGGGAGTGGGGGTGGTTACTTCTTCCGGAACACCAGGGACATGGGGGTGGTTTCGGTGGTCTGCCCCTGGGGGTTGTCCTTGAAGATGGCCTCCAGGGTTTCCTTGGACAGGTCCGTGTCGTGGCCCAGCGCCACCACGCCCAGGTCGTTGGCGTCCATGATGGCCGTGCCGGCGAAGTTGCGTGCGTACTGCTCCGGTACCGTCTTCCGCACCAGTGCGCTGAGGCGGGCGGCGACGCCGGACGGATCCTTGGGTGCCAGCTTTACCGAGTGGGTCGACGTCCCGACCTGGTAGCCCGCGGCGCCGTCGATGGCGTTGATGTCATGGCCGACGACCTCGTAGAAGACGCCCTTCTTGCCCTGCAGCTTGCCGATGACGCTGCGGGCGGACGCGTACAGGATCCGGGGCAGGCCGACCTCGTCGATGGCCAACTGCATGGACCACGGGCTGCCCAGCCCGATCCCGGCCGAGGACCGGCTGACGAACTTGCTGAGGATGCGCGCGGCGGAGGAGACCTTGATGTCCCAGACCGGAATGGACCGGCCCTGGGTCATGGCCACGATTTTCTCGCTGACGAACAGATACCACGGCGTGTCGGCGGCGGCTTCGGCGTGGTCGCCGCCGGCGGTGGGCAGGCCATCGTAGAAACGCTTGACATAGCCCATCACAGTCGGATCGAAGTCCGTCTCGCGGTAGAAAACATCGGTGCGGATCGGATAGCGGCGGTAGGTGGCCGACCCGGTGCCCGCGCCGCTGCCGGCGGCAGCACCGGCGCCGTTCTTCACCTCGATGTCAAGGTTCTTGCCCGCGTTGGGGACGTAGTCGCTCTTGCCCTCGATGCCTGCCCTGACCTCCGGCTCGTCGAAGAACTCGCGCAGCCACAGTTCGGTGTTGAGCAGGCGCCAGAAGACCATGGTGTTGGCGCTGTTCTTGTCCTGCAGGTATTCCTCGAAGGCGTAGAGCACGGCGTCCTGGTCCCAGTACGGCCGGTACTCGAAGGAGGAGGAGAGGAAGACCTCGTAGATCTTCTCCTTCATCAGCTTGAACCATTCGGCCTCGGGAGTGGTGAAGCCGATCTTGTTCCGGCGGTTACTGATCATCTCCGGCAGCAGGCCGCGGGTGGCGTCGCGCAGGATCCGCTTGTTCCAGCCGCCCTTGATGATGGACTCATCGGAGAGGCTGAACAGGTATTTGACCACTTCCTTGTCCAGGAACGGCACGCGGCCCTCTAGGGACCAGCGCATGGTGTTCTTGTCCTCGTAGCGCAGCACCGCCGGCAGGGACTTGTGGAACAGGTCATCGATCAGGCGCAGCTTGAGGTTGTCCGGGATGTTGCCGAACTTCTCGCCCTTGTACTTGGCGGTGAAGTCCTTGCGCAGCAGGCTGGAGGCGGACACATCCTTCTTGAGGGACAGCATCCCCTGCAGCCGGAAACGGCCCAGGCGGTAGAAGATGTCCAGCGCAGAGGTGACCTCCTTGGCCAGCTTGGTGTACTGGCCGCGCACCTTCAGCTGCCGCAGATAGGCGAAGTAGTAGGGGATGTAGCCTGCCATCATCTCATCGGCGCCCTGCCCGTCCAGCAGGACGGTGACATGCTGTGAGGCTTCCTTCATCACCCGGTACTGGGCATATGGGCCGGAGGAGATGATGGGCTCCTCCTGGGTGCGGACGAAGTCTTCCAGGTCCTCGGCGAACTCATGCGCCTTGGGCTTGATCTTGTGGCTGGTGACATTGCCCTTGCAAACCTCCAGCACTGCGTCCGCGTACTTCTCCTCATCATTGATGGAGTTCGGGAACACCGCGCTGAAGGTCTGCTGGGTGGCACCGAGGGAATCGGTGGCGGCGGCCTTCTCCTGCATCAGCTTGTTGATGGTCACAACCACCGCGGAGGAGTCCAGGCCGCCGGACAGGGCGGTGCCGACGGGGACCTCGGACTGCAGCCGCAGCCGGACGCCCTCGGTGAAGCGGCGGCGGTATTCGTCAATGACCTGCTGGCTGTACGGAGTCTCGACCGTGGCCAGTTCCTCCAGTTCCTCCTTCAGCCGGGTGTAGGGGCTGATCTCGAAGGCGCCGGTGGCACCGTCGATCACCATCTTCTCGCCCGGCATCAGCTTGTAGATCCCGTCGAAGAAGGTCTCCGCTTCCTCGTCGTGGATGCGGAACTGCAGGTAGCGGTAAAGGATCCGCTCATTGACCTTGCGCTCGAACTTCTCCGATGCCAGCAGCGGGCGGATCTCCGAGGCGAAAAGGATCTTCGGTTCCGCGGCCGTGCCGGCGTTGGTGTAGTACAGCGGCTTGATGCCGAAGTGGTCGCGGGCCAGCACCACCCGGTTGTTCTTCCTGTCGTAGATGGCGAAGCCGAACATGCCATTGAACCGGTCGAAGGCCGCGTCGCCCCATTCCTCATAGGACTGCAGGACCACCTCGGTGTCCGAGACAGTGCGGAAGGTGCGGCCCAGGGCCTCCAGTTCGGCCCGCAGGTCCAAGTAGTTGTAGACCTCGCCGTTGTAGACCAGGATGGTCTGCCCGTCGGCGCTGATCATCGGCTCCTGGCCGTGGGCGACGTCAATGATGGACAGCCGGCGGTGGGCCAGTCCTACCTCTCCTTCGGAGAAGTACCCCTCGCCGTCCGGCCCGCGGTGCTGCATGCACTCATTCATGGCCTTTAGGAGCGTTTGGTCTTCCCCGAATCCGTAGTAACCGGCGATACCGCACATAGTGCATCCTCATCTGTTGCTGAACTGATCCTCGTCAATGCTACTTGGTTGCGGTGACAGTGCCGGGGACGCCGCCGGTGGCGTGTGCCAGCGGAAACCGTGCACCAACTACAATATTTTGGTGACTTCTCCCACCTTGACCCCATCGGCCGTCCCCGTTCCCGCTGGGGCAGCCCGCCGCACCCGCGTCGGTGTTCTCGCTCTCCAGGGTGACGTGCGCGAGCACGCCCGGGCGATCGAAGCCAGCGGCGCGGATGCCGTCGTCGTGCGCCGCCCGGCGGAACTTGCCGCCATCGACGGGCTGGTCATCCCCGGCGGTGAATCCACCACCATCGACAAGCTGGCCCGCATCTTCGGCATCGCCGAGCCGTTGCGCGACAGGATCGCCGCCGGCCTGCCCGTCTACGGCTCCTGCGCCGGCATGATCCTGCTGGCCGATGAGATCGCCGACCCGGCACTGGACCGCAGCGGCCAGCCGCAGCAGACCTTCGGCGGGCTGGATATGACGGTCCGCCGCAACGCTTTCGGCCGCCAGCGGGAATCCTTTGAAACGGATCTCGCCTTCCGCGGACTGGAGAAACTGCCCCGGTACGACGGTGGCACGCAGGTTCCGCCGGTGCATGCGGTTTTCATCCGCGCGCCGTGGGTTGAACGGGTGGGGGAGACTGTGGAGGTCCTGGCGCAGGTCGACGCCGCTGAAGCCGCCCACCCGGACACGTTGCACGGGACCGCTAGAATTGTGGCAGTACGTTCGAAGAATCTGCTGGCAACATCGTTCCATCCGGAAGTAACCGGAGAACGCCGCATTCACGAACTGTTTATCCGGATGATCAGAGGAGAAGCGTAAAGCATGGCAGGGCACTCCAAGTGGGCTACTACCAAGCATAAGAAGGCCGTCATCGATGCGCGCCGTGCGAAGTCGTTTGCCAAGCTGATCAAGAACATTGAAGTCGCCGCCCGCGGGGGAGGACCGGACCTGTCCGGCAACCCTGCGCTGGAGTTGGCCGTGTCCAAGGCCAAGAAGACCTCCGTTCCCAATGACAACATCGACCGCGCCATCAAGCGCGGCGCCGGCCTGACCGGCGAGGCGGTCGACTACCAGGAGATCTTCTACGAAGCCCGCGGTCCGCAGGGCTCGGCCCTGCTGATCGAATGCCTCACCGACAACCGCAACCGCGCCGCCTCCGAGGTCCGCGTCGCGGTGACCCGCAACGGCGGCAGCATGGCGGACCAGGGCTCGGTCAACTACCTGTTCACCCGCAAGGGCGTGGTTGAACTCGCCAAGAACGGACTGTCGGAGGACGACGTGCTGATGGCCGTCCTGGACGCCGGCGCCGAAGAGGTCAAGGACGAAGGCGACAACTGGCAGGTCGTCTCCGAACCGACCGACCTGCAGGCCATCCGCGACGCCCTCAATGA
Source organism: Arthrobacter sp. B0427-1-12 (assembly GCF_059092905.1). NCBI lineage: Bacteria > Bacillati > Actinomycetota > Actinomycetes > Micrococcales > Micrococcaceae > Arthrobacter > Arthrobacter sp. B0427-1-12. The sequence continues at coordinate 15,694 of NZ_JBNHIC010000041.1, forward strand.
AGCCGGCATCGAATACGAGACGGACGAGGCCCAGTTCCTGCCGTCCATGCAGGTCGAACTGGAAGCCGACAACGCCCGTAAGTTCATGAAGCTGGTGGACGCACTGGAGGACCTGGACGACGTGCAGAACGTCTACTCCAACGCGGACATCTCCGACGAGGTCATGGCCGTCCTCGAGCAGGACTGACGCCGCCGGTGACGCTGCGTGTGCTGGGCGTCGATCCGGGGCTGACCAGGTGCGGCCTGGCCGTGGTCGATGTCGCCGCGAACCGCTCCGCCTCGCTGGTGGCCGTAGGTGTGGTCGGGACCGGTGCCCAGGTGGAGCTGGACCAGCGCCTGCTGGTCATATCCCGCTCCATCGATGAGTGGCTTGATGCCCACCATCCGGATGTGCTCGCCGTCGAGCGTGTCTTCAGCCAGCTGAATGTCAGCACCGTCATGGGCACCGCCCAGGCCTCCGGCGTCGTGATCGCGGCCGCTGCACGACGCGGCATACCGGTGGCCCTGCACACTCCGACCGAAGTCAAGGCGGCAGTGACCGGCAACGGACAGGCGGACAAGGGCGCCGTGACCAAGATGGTCACCAAGATCCTGCGCCTGGAGGATGCGCCCCGGCCGGCGGACGCCGCGGATGCCCTGGCATTGGCGATCACCCACGCCTGGCGCCGCGGAACCGCGGGTGCCGCCGGGAACGGGAGCGCAGGGAACGGGGGCGGTGCCCTGACCGCGGCGCAGCGCCGGTGGGCCGAAGCCGAAGCCAAGGCCCGCAGAGCAGGCCGCTGAATCAGGCTGTACGGCCGGCCGCTGCCGGGTTCGCGGTGTGGCGCCGCCATGAAGGCAGGCGAAGAGCGTACCCTGTTCGTAGATATGTTCGGAGCACTGGACTCGAATACCGAACCCGAATATCGAACCTGAACAGCCACGTCCAACCGGGAGAACCAAGCCATGATCAGCTCGCTGCGCGGTACCGTCACGCATGTAGGGCTGCATTCCGCCGTCATCGACGTCAATGGATTCGGAATGCAGATCCAGGCGACGCCGCAGACACTGTCCGCACTTCGCGTCGGCCAGGAAGCGGAAGTGGCCACCTCGATGATCGTGCGGGAGGACTCCATGACGTTGTTCGGCTTTGCTGATGCCGAACAGCGGGAGGTTTTCGAGGTCCTGCTGGGAGTCAGCGGCGTCGGGCCGCGCCTGGCGCTGGCCGTGCTGGCGGTGCACACGCCGGAGGCCATCCGCGTGGCCGCATCCTCCGGCGATGACAAGGCCTTCAGCAAGGTTCCGGGCATCGGGCCCAAGGGTGCCCGGCGCATCGTCCTCGAACTGACGGACAAGCTGGTTCCCACCGGCGGCCCGACGACTGCGGCCCCGGCCCGGGCCTGGGAACCGCAGGTACTGGAGGCGATGATGGGACTGGGCTGGTCGGAGAAGGACGCAGCTGCTGCCATCGATGCCGCCACCGCGGAGGACCCCGAAACCGCCGCAACCGGCGACGTCGGCCAGATCCTGAAGCTGACGCTGCGCCGCCTGGGCCAGGACGGAGCCCGCAGCAGCGCCAAGGCAAGGGTGAGCTAGCATGGCGGACGCACCCGGTGAGGGCCTGGTCTCGCCGGCGGGCGACTCGGAGGAACGTGCCCTCGAAGCGGCCCTGAGACCCCGGAACCTGGATGACTTCGTGGGCCAGCAGCGGGTTCGCCAGCAGCTGTCGCTGGTGCTGGAGGCCTCGCGGATGCGCGGCCGCAGCGCGGACCATGTGCTGCTCTCCGGCCCGCCGGGGTTGGGCAAGACGACCCTGGCCATGATCATCGCGGCGGAGATGAACGCGCCCTTGCGCATCAGCTCGGGCCCGGCGATCCAGCATGCCGGGGACCTGGCTGCCATCCTTTCCTCGCTGACCGAAGGAGAGGTCCTCTTCCTCGACGAAATCCACCGGATGTCCCGGCCGGCGGAGGAAATGCTCTATATGGCGATGGAGGATTTCCGGGTGGACATTGTCGTCGGGAAGGGACCCGGCGCCACGGCCATCCCGCTGGACCTGCCGCCGTTCACGCTGGTCGGGGCGACCACCCGGGCCGGTTTGCTTCCCGGCCCGCTTCGCGACAGGTTCGGGTTCACGGGCCACCTCGAGTTCTATTCGACGCCGGAACTGGAATTGGTCCTGCGCCGCTCGGCGATGCTGATGGACCTGAAGGTCAATTCGGCTGCCTTCACAGAAGTTGCCGGGCGTTCGCGCGGGACGCCGCGCATTGCCAACCGGCTGCTGCGGCGGGTCCGGGACTGGGCACTGGTCCACGGCCTGGAGCAGATCGATGCCCGTGCCGCATCCGCCGCTCTGGATATGTATGAAGTGGATGCCAAGGGGCTGGACCGTCTGGACCGGTCGGTGCTGAACGCGCTGGTGACGAAGTTCAACGGCGGACCCGTCGGCCTGTCGACGCTGGCGATCGCGGTCGGGGAGGAACCGGAAACCGTGGAGACCGTCGCAGAACCGTACCTGGTGCGGGAAGGCCTGCTCGGCCGGACACCGCGGGGGCGGATTGCCACACCGGCGGCCTGGCAGCATTTGGGCATCGAGATGCCGGCGGGGGTGGCCGGAGCCATCCCCGAGGCACTCTTTACCGTGGATTCGGAAGAGGACGTGCCGGAGTGGCAGAACTGAGGCCGGACCGGCGTTCTCACCGTTCGCTCAGGGTTAGGGCATAGAATGGATTGACACCCGGTGCGGCCGCCGGGCGGCCTGGGGGTCTTCCTTCGGGGCCGCCTCCGCGTTCCTGGCCGGAAATCCGCACAACCCGTGACCGCACCGTATGCCCAATGTTAGGAACGGAACTCTCTGTGTTCGTAAATGTCTTGGCCGCCCAGACCTCCGACCAGGCAGCCCCTGGCTTCGATTTCATGACCTTGCTGCTGCCGGTGGCCCTGGGTCTTTTCCTTTTCATGATGTTCCGCAAGCAGAAGAAGGTCCAGTCCCAGCTGCAGCAGCAGCGGTCCCAGATGGTGCCCGGAACCGAGGTCATGACACAGTTCGGCCTCTTCGGTACCGTGCTGTCCGTGGACCAGGAAGAGAACAAAGCCGTCCTGGAGATTTCTCCCGGCAATACCGCAACGGTCCACCTCCAGGCGCTGACCAAGGTTATCTCCGCCCCGGACACTCCGGTCGTGCCGGATGATGCCTCCTCCCTGACGGCGGAGGAAGAAAAGCCTCGGTCTGCGCCGGAGACACCGGATGAAACCAAAGCCCGTCTTAATGACGAGAACAAGAACAAGGACAACTAATCGCTGATGGTGGGCCAGGGCCGGATTCCGGTGCCTGGCCCACCTGTGTGCGGCCAGGCCGCCGCACCTGATCGCTGACGAAGGAAAACCTACGATGGCACGAACCGGACCGGCCACTATTGCCAGGCGGACGCTGATCTGGCTGGGCGTCATTATCGCGGGCTGTGCACTGCTGCTGGGCGGCGGCACGATGTGGAGCAACGCCAGCTGGGCTCCAAAACTGGCCCTCGACCTCGAGGGCGGAACCCAGATGATCCTGGCACCGCAGGTGCAAGGCGGCGGTTCCGAGATCACCCCGGAGCAGCTGAACCAGGCGGTGGAGATCATCCGCCAGCGCGTCGATGGCTCCGGTGTCGCCGAAGCCGAAATCAGCACCCAGTCCGGACGGAATGTGGTCGTGAGCCTGCCGGGCATTCCAGACACAGAGACACGCGAACTGATCCAGGCATCGGCGCAGATGGAATTCCGCCCTGTGCTGCTGGGCGGCCCGGGCCAGGGCGCGGCAGCCGTCGAGCCGGCGCCCGAGGACCAGCTTCCGACGCCGACGGCGGAACCGACCAATGCCAGCGACCTCAACTGGGTGACGCCGGAGCTTTTCCGGGAGTTCGAGTCCCTGAACTGCCTCGACCCGGCAACGGTTGCCTCGCGTGAAACGGCTGATCCGAACCTGCCGATGGTGGCCTGTGAGCCGGACACCGCAGGAAAGTACATCCTCGGCCCGGTCGAGGTGCCGGGCACGGATATCGCCGACGCCGACTTCGGCCTCACCCAGGGCGCACAGGGACAGACACTGAACCAGTGGGCTGTCAACATCGAGTTCAACAGCGAGGGAACCGCGACGTTCCGCCAGGTCACCGAGCGGCTGTTCAGCATGACCGGTGCCCAGAACCAGTTCGCGATCGTACTGGACGGCAATGTCATCTCCGCTCCGACGACCAACGCGGTGATCCCCGACGGCAAGCCCCAGATCACGGGCAACTTCACCGAAGAATCGGCCCGTGCCCTGTCCGAACAGCTCAAATACGGTGCCCTGCCGATCAGCTTCGAGATCCAGAGTGAACAGCAGATCTCGGCCACCCTGGGTGCGGACCAGCTGAGGATGGGAATGCTGGCCGGGCTCATCGGCCTGGTGCTGGTGGCCGTCTACTCGCTCTTCCAGTACCGCATGCTGGGCCTGGTCACGATCGCGTCCCTGGTGGTCGCCGGTGTGCTGACCTACCTGGCCATTGCGATCCTGGGCTGGACGGAGAACTACCGCCTGTCGCTGGCTGGCGTGGCGGGCCTGATTGTGGCGATCGGCCAGACGGCGGATTCGTTCATCGTCTACTTCGAACGCATCCGCGATGAACTGCGCGAAGGCCGGGGCCTGGTCTCCGCCGTCGAGCAAGGCTGGAAGCGCGCCAAGCGCACCGTCCTGGCGTCCAAGGCAGTGAACCTGCTCGCCGCCGTCGTCCTCTATTTCGTGGCGGTCGGCAACGTCCGCGGCTTCGCCTTCACCCTTGGCCTGACCGCCGTGGCCGACCTGATCGTTGTCTTCATGTTCACCCACCCGACGCTGCGGCTGCTGGCAAAGACCAAGTTCTTCGGGGAGGGCCACCGGTTCTCCGGACTCGATCCGAAGCAGTTGGGCGCGGTGCCGCTGTACCGCGGTGCCGGGCGCCTGCGCGAGCCGGGGGAGAAGCAGCCGGTGCGCAGCAAGAACAAGGGCGTCGTAGCCGAAGCCGAACGTCGGCAGACCATCGCCGAACGGCGGCTGGCCGAGAAGCAGCGCGCGGCCGCCAAGCCTGGTTCCGCCAACAAGCAGGAAACCATGGCCGGCAGTACCAAGGGCACGGACAAGGAGACCGACTCATGACCAGCTTTGCCACCTTCGGTAACGAGCTCTACACGGGCAAACGCTCCTACGACTTCGTAGGACGACGGAAGCTGTGGTTCCTCATTGCCGCGGCCGCGATCCTGCTGTCCATCCTGATTCCCGTGGTCAAGGGCGGCTTCAATCTGGGCATTGACTTCCGGGGCGGCTCGGAGTTCACGGTGTCGAATACGCAGAACACCGACGTCGGCGCCGGAGAACGTGCCGTGGCCGGCGTCGTCGAGGGTACGGACCCGCGGGTTACCAACATTGCGCCGGGCACCATGCGGATCCAGACCGAGCGGCTGTCCGACGACCAGACGCTGCAGGTCCGCGACGCCCTGGTCAGTGCTTACGGGGTCAGCGAAGAGCAGGTGACGTCCAACTTTGTGGGCCCGACCTGGGGTGCCGACGTCAGCCGGCAGGCAGTCGTAGGCCTGATCGTCTTCGTGGCCTTGGCGGCAGTGCTGATGGCGGTGTATTTCCGGACCTGGAAAATGTCGCTATCGGCCCTGGCAGCCCTGTTCGTTGTCATGTTCGTCACCGCGGGCATCTATGCGCTGAGCGATTTCGAAGTAACGCCGTCGGCAATCATCGGCTTCCTCACCGTCCTGAGCTACTCCCTTTACGACACCGTCGTGGTGTTCGACAAGATCCGGGAGAACACCGAGGACATCGACAAGACCACGAAGCGGACCTTCGCCGAACAGGTGAACCTTGCGGTCAACCAGACACTGGTCCGCTCCATCAACACCTCCGTGGTGGCGGTTCTGCCGGTGGCATCGATCCTGTTCATCGGTGCGCTGCTGCTGGGCGCCGGCACGCTCAGGGACCTTTCACTGGCCCTTTTCGTCGGCATCATCATGGGCACGCTGGCCACGCTTTACACCGCGGCCCCGCTCTACGCCGCGCTGCGGATGAGGGAACCGGCGCTGCAGGCACAGGCCAATCGGGTGATGGAGCGGCGGCGGAACGAAGCTGCCGAAGCCGGCGGCTCGCCCGTTCCGGCATAACGGTTCCCGCACAGGCTGGCTCAGGGCCCAGGCCCGGGGTGGCCGAGCGGCTGCTGCGGATGAGCGGCACACCGGGTTGCCCGTACGGCTGTTTAGGACGACCGTCCGCGTGGGCATAGACTTGATTAACTTAAGTTTGGTGTAGTTCGCCGCGCCGGGAAACCCTGGGGCTGTGTAGGCCCCGGGAGCGGGCAGGCCGACAGTGAGGGGTTTTGCGTGGCAGAGAATCGGAGTCCCGCGGATCAGGCAGGTCAGCCGTCCGGCAGCCTGCCGGGATCCCGCACGTCCGTCTCCGTCCGCAGCAGCGCTGCGGCGCCCGCCGAGGGCGCTACCCGGGGCGCGCCCGCGACTACGCCGGGCGGCGGCAAGCCGCCGGCCAAGGGCCAGCCGGGCGCGGGCAGTAACCAGGAAACGGGGAGCGGCCCGGGAATGGGCGGCGCTGCTGCCCAGAAGGTGCCCACGCCCTCGGACTTGGCCCAGGGGAACGTTACCGCGCGTCAGCCCGCAGTGCCCCAGAAGCCTGTGCCGCCCCGCCCTGCTGCGCCCGCGCGCCGGGAACGGACGCTCGGACGCCTGGTCCGCCTCGCCGGACGCGGTCAGCCCGGTTATTCGCCGATCCTGGAGCCGCTGCTGCGGACCGTCCGGGCGAACAATCCCAAAGAGGATTTCGACCTGATCCAGCGCGCCTTCGCTGTCGCCGAGCGCTGTCACACAGGCCAGAAACGCAAGAGCGGCGATCCCTACATCACGCATCCGGTGGCTGTCGCAACCATCCTTGCCGAACTCGGCATGACCGGTCCCACCCTTGCCGCGGCCTTACTGCATGACACGGTGGAGGACACGTCCTACACACTCGACGAGCTGCGCGCCGATTTCGGTCCGGAGGTAGCGCGGCTGGTCGACGGCGTCACCAAGCTGGACAAAGTGCATTTCGGCGAGGCTGCGCAGTCGGAGACCGTGCGCAAGATGGTCGTGGCCATGGCCAAGGACATCCGCGTCCTGGTCATCAAGCTCGCGGACCGGCTGCACAATGCGCGGACCTGGCGCTTCGTCTCGCCGGAATCGTCCGCCCGCAAGGCGCGGGAAACCCTGGAGATCTTCGCGCCGCTAGCCCACCGGCTGGGTATGAACACCATCAAGTGGGAACTTGAGGACCTTTCCTTTGCGGCTCTGCATCCGAAGGTCTATGAGGAGATCGTGCGCATGGTGGGGGACCGCACTCCCGAGCGCGAGAAGTACCTGTCCACGGTGCGCAGCCAGATTGCCGAAGATCTGCGCGCCGTGAAGATCAAAGCGACGATCACGGGGCGCCCCAAGCACTATTACTCCATCTACCAGAAGATGATCGTCCGCGGAAAGGACTTCGACGACATCCACGACCTGATGGGCGTGCGTGTGCTGGTGGACACGGTCCGCGACTGCTATGCCACGCTCGGCGCCCTCCATGCACGGTGGAATCCGCTGCCGGGGCGTTTCAAGGACTACATTGCGATGCCGAAGTTCAATATGTACCAGTCCCTGCACACCACCGTGATCGGACCGGGCGGCAAGCCGGTGGAAATCCAGATCCGTACCCATGACATGCACCGCAGGGCCGAGTACGGCGTCGCGGCGCACTGGAAGTACAAGGACTCCGGCGGCAAGGACACCGGCGGCACCGACGGTGAGATGGGCTGGCTGCGCAGTCTCGTCGACTGGCAGCAGGAAACCTCTGATCCGGACGAGTTCCTGGATTCGCTCCGCTTCGAGATCAATGCCAAGGAAGTCTTCGTCTTCACGCCAAAGGGCGAGGTCATGGCCCTGCCCGCCGGGTCGACGCCGGTGGACTTTGCCTATGCCGTCCATACGGAAGTCGGCCACCGCACGATCGGTGCACGCGTCAACGGCAAACTGGTGCCCCTCAACAGTGAACTGAACCATGGCGACTGGGTGGAGATTTTCACCTCCAAGGCCGAAGGAGCGGGACCGAGCCAGGACTGGCAGGGCTTCGTCAAGAGTCCGCGTGCCCGCAACAAGATCCGGCAGTGGTTCACTAAGGAACGCCGTGAAGAAGCGATCGAGAAGGGCAAGGACCTGCTGACGCGCGCCATGCGCAAGCAGAACCTGCCCCTGCAGCGGATGATGACCCATGATGCGCTGATGGCCGTGGCCCAGGAGATGCGCCATGCAGACATCTCGGCCCTCTACGCCGCCGTCGGCGACGGACACACCTCGGCCCAGAACGTCATCGAGCATCTGGTCACGCTGCTCGGCGGCCATCACACGGAAGAGGATTACTCCGCCTCCGTGGTGACGGCGCCGGCCCGCCGTCCGAAATTCAATGACGCCGGCGTGATGGTGCGGGGCGTGGGCGATGTGTGGGTGAAACTGGCCCGCTGCTGCACTCCGGTACCGCCGGACCCCATCATCGGTTTCGTCACCCGGGGTTCCGGTGTCTCGGTGCACCGGACCGACTGCCGGAACGTGCACGAACTGCGCGACCAGCCCGAACGCATCGTTTCGGTCGAGTGGGCTCCCACCCAGTCCAGCGTCTTCCTGGTCGAGATCCAGGTCGAGGCGCTGGACCGCAAGAGCCTGCTCTCCGATGTCACGCGCGTGCTCTCGGAGAACCACGTGAACATCCTGTCGGCCAGTGTCCACACCTCCAGCGACCGGGTGGCCATGTCCCGGTTCGCCTTCGAAATGGGCGACCCGAAGTACCTCAGCCACGTCCTCAGCGCCGTTCGCCGGATCGACGGTGTCTACGACGTCTACCGCACCACCGGAGCGCAGCGCAGGATCTAGGCCTCCAGCGGTCAGCACAGGGGTCGGTCACACTCCGTCCCCGAGGGCCTCGCGCAGCCGTGCCAGTGCGGCTTGCTTTCCGGGAACCCGCCCGGCTGCCTCCACGGCAGCCAGCACCAGTTCCAGCGGGCAGTCCAGGCCGGGAGCGGCTGAAATGCGGCGGAGGACGGCGATGGCATCGGAGTCCCGTCCGTGGAGCGCCACATCCATGGCGGTCCGCAGGGGCGTCGTGACCTGGACCCCGGCCACAGACGTAATGTCCAGCGGGCCCAGCCCCACCTCGTGGAGCACGGCGTCGCTGAACGGCCGCAGCGCCGTCGTACGCCGATGGTGGTCCGCCAGCAGGCTCAGCCGCAGCGGCGGTCCCGCGCAGCCATAGATCCAGGCAGCGCTCTGACGCCCGAGCGTCACCCGGCGGCGCAGCGATTCGGGTACCAGCGAGATCGCGGCGCGGGCCCGGATATCGGCGTCGATGACAACATGCTGCCGGACGTAGCTGGCGCCGTAGACGTGGTTGAGCAGCCCGTCCCGGGCCATGACCTGCAGCTCCGGCCTGCTGAAGGGGCGCCCCGCGTGGAGGATGCCGTTCGGATCGGCAGAGGATTCCGGGAGTCCGATGCCCGCTGCCCAGGCACGTGGACGGGGGACGGAACCTGCGAGGTCGGGTGGTGTGGCTGGCATGCAGTCAAGCTTGCCAAACGGGCACGATACAGAAGGCCCCCGGCGGCCGGATGTGGATAACCGGCGGCCGGAGGCCTGTCTGTGGAGAAAAAGCGGTGCTGCAGGGCAGCCGCAGGATCAGACGAAGTCCTGAGCGGACTTCTGCAGTGCGTCCATCCACTGCATGCGCGCATCCAGGGCTTCCCGGGCGGCGCTGATCTTCCTGGCATCCCCGGCCTTCTCCGCCTTGGCCAGATCCTCCTGCAGGGCGGCGATCGTCGCCTCAAGCTGGTTGAGCGCGCTGTTGGTGCGTGCCTTCGTCTCGGGGTTGGTCCGCTGCCAGTGCTCATCCTCGGCAGCCTTGACCGCGTCTTCGACTGAGCGGAGCCCCGAATCCATCCGGCCCATGTCCGCACGCGGTACCTTGCCGGCGTCTTCCCAGCGGTCGCGGATGGACTGCAGCGCCTTCTTGGCGGCGGCCAGGTCCCGGATCGGCAGCAGGGACTTCGCTTCGGCCAGCAGCTGCTCCTTGACCACCAAATTGGCCGCGTATTCCTGGTCGATCGCCTCATTGGCGGCCTGACGCGCGGCGAAGAACTTGTCCTGCGCGGCCCGGAACCGGCTCCAGAGCGCGTCGTCATCCTTGCGGCTGGCGCGCTTGGACGCCTTCCACTCGTCCATCAGCCGCCGGTATTCGCCCGCGGTATGGCCCCAGTCCGTGGAGGTCGACAGCTCCTCAGCCCGTGCAATCAGGGCTTCCTTGGCCGCCTTGGCGGCCGCGTTGTCGTTGTCGAGCTGGGAGAAGTAGGCCCTGCGGTGCCGGTCGAACACGGTCCGCGCGGAGCGAAACCGCTTCCAGAGCCCGTCCTCCACACTGCGGCCGAGGCGCAGGCCGTTCTTCTGCGCGGACTTCCAGGCTTCGAAGAGCTCGTTCATCCGCTGGCTGCTGTTCTTCCACTGCACCGTCGCAGGATCCTTGGCCGCGATCGCCTCGGCTTCGGCGACGATGGCCTCACGCGCGGCCAGCTCGGCGGCCTTGGCCTGTTCCTGCTGCGCCCGCTCGGATTTTTCCAGTGCCTTGATGTCCTCGGCCAGCTGGTCCAGGCGGCCTTCGAGTGAGCGCAGGTCGCCGACCATCTTGCGCTCGGCAACTTGTGCGCGCAGGTGTTCGACCGTCTTTTGCATGTCGGCGGCGGGGGCCTTGGCCTGGACCCGCTGCTCAAGCAGGATCACCTGGCTGGCCACGTCGTCGAACTTGCGCACAAAGTAGGCAAGGGCCTCTTCCTTGGACGCATCCGGGTACTGTCCGACGGCGTGCTCCTCGCTGTCCAGGACCAGGAAGACGTGCCCGTCATCCTCGACGCGGGCCCACTTCGCCGCTTCCTCCAGCGGTGTCGTGTGTGCCGGCGGCGCGACGACGGCCGGCTGGGCCGCTGCGGCGCCGTGACGGGGGGCCATGGCAGCGGGCGTCGGCCGGCTGCCGCCCAGGGCTGCGGGGGAGGGCTTCGGCTTTCCGGATGCGGGGACGGCAACGGGCTTGGCGCTTTCCGCAGGGGCCTCGGCCGCGGTATTCGCCGCTGCCGTATCCCCGGTCACTGGGTTCTCCGGTGCGGTATTCTCCGGTGCGGCCGTGTCCGGCTCAGTGCGTTCCGGGGAAGCCTCTGCAGCTTCGATGTCCGTAACCTGGCTGGATGTTTCGTCGGATTTCTCAGTCACCGCTAAAAGTCTTTCGCTCGAGGGATGGTCGATGCGTACCGCGCCGCCCTTAGTTCAGAGTTAACGAGTCTATCGTTACGGGTATTCTAGGCTTCCCGTCCTGCGAACCGTTATCTCCTTCAACACCGCCGCTGGCTATGGCCTGCAGCACGTCCAGTCCAGAGGTTACCGTACCCATTACCGTGTAACCTCCGGTTTGCGGGGAGATCACGGTGTCCTTGTAGGCGATGAAGAACTGTGTGCCATTGCTGTAGGTGCTTTGGCCGCGGGCTACGGCAACGGTGCCTGCCGGATAGAGGCCGTCTTCGGGCGCGTTCTCCACCGGGCCCCACTGGAATTCCGGATCGCCGCCGCCTTCGCCGTCCACGGAGCCGCACTGCAGGACACCCATCGTTTCGGCGGTGGTCAGGCGGTGGCAGGTCTTGCCGCTGAAGAACCCCTGATCGGCAAGGGTCTTGAACACCGCGACCGCCTGCGGGGCCGCGGCGCCGTCCAGTTCCACGCCAATGCTTCCTTCGCTGGTGGCCAGTTCACCGCTGAAGGTCCGGTCCGCGGCGATGGAGGGATCCGGAATGTCCCCGATATTGGTGCCTTCCGTGGCCGGAGCCGCCAACGGCGTCTCCAGCAGTTCCATTTCCGCCGGGGTGGGATTGGAACTGAAGACGGTCAGCTGGAGGGCGACGGCAAGGGCAATTACGACGCCGGCGCCCGCCGCTGCGAACACATTGTCCCGTTTGCGCCGCTTGGCTTGTTCGGTCCGCAGCGCGCGCTTGGCTTCCATCTGCGCGATGCGGCGCCGCGCTTCCCTGTCCTGGCGGTTGCTTGCCAACGTTCCTCCCACTGCCGGTACCGGGCGCACCTGCCGCCCGGTTCGCTATGCGTTCGGCCGAACACCTAAAATGATTGCCGCACCCAGTTTATTCACCGGGGCAGACCGCAGGCCCGGGGACCGCCCGGTTTCTGACGGAAAAATATTCCCGCTGCCGCTGCAGGTCGGTCCGTCCGCCCTTGCCGGTATGCCCAGATCCAAGGAGTTCGTCCGCATGGCACGCAAGGCCTCACTGTCAGGTTTCCCCGAATGGCTACCTCAGGAGCGCCTGGTCGAGCTGCATGTCCTGGACATCCTGCGCAGGACCTTCGAGCTGCACGGATTTGCCAATATTGAAACCCGGGCGGTGGAGACGGTCGGTCAGCTGCTGCGCAAGGGCGAGATCGACAAGGAAGTCTTCGGGATCAAGCGCCTGATGGACGAGGAGCCCGGGGTGCTTAAGCACGATCCGAACCAGCTGGCGCTGCACTTCGACCTCACCGTGCCGTTCGCGCGCTACGTCGTGGAGAACGCCGGCCACCTCGCCTTCCCGTTCCGCCGCTACCAGATCCAGAAGGTCTGGCGCGGCGAGCGTCCGCAGGAGGGACGCGCCCGGGAATTCACCCAAGCGGATATCGACGTCGTAGGGGACGGCGAGCTGCCCTTCCACTATGACGTGGAACTGGCCCTGGTGATCGTCGAGGCGCTGGGCGCGCTGCCGATTCCGGAGTTCCTGCTGCGTGTGAACAACCGCAAGCTGGCGGAGGGGTTCTACCGCGGAATCGGGCTCGAGGACACCGCCGGCGTGCTGCGCAGCATCGACAAACTGGAAAAGATCGGCCCGGAGGCGGTGGCCACACTGCTGCAGGAGGAGCTGGGAGCCACCCAGGAACAGGCGGAGGCCGCGCTGAAGCTGGCTGCGATCCGCACGAAGGATACTTCCTTCGTCCAGCAGGTGCGGGCCCTGGGCGTGGAGCACGAGCTGCTGGAGGAGGGCCTGCACGAGCTCGAAGAGGTGATCGCGGAAACCTCCCGGCGCGCGCCCGGACGCGTCGTGGCGGACATGAGTATTGCCCGCGGACTGGACTACTACACCGGCACGGTCTACGAGACGGTCTTGGTGGGGCATGAATCGCTCGGATCTATCTGTTCCGGCGGCCGCTACGACAGCCTCGCCGCCAAGGGCAACCGCACGTTCCCCGGCGTGGGCCTGTCCGTGGGCGTCACCCGGCTGGTTATGCGCATGCTCAGCCAGGATTTCGCTTCGGCCTCGCGCAGCGTCCCGACCGCCGTGCTGGTGACGCTGGCCGATGACGGCAGCTGGTCCCAGGCGCAGGACGTGGCAGCGGCCCTGCGTGCGCGGGGCATCTCCGTGGAAGTGGCTGCCAAGGCGGACAAATTCGGCAAGCAGATCAAGTACGCGGACCGCCGCGGCATCCCTTTCGTCTGGTTCACCACGGAAGAGGGTAAGCATGAGGTCAAGGACATCCGGTCCGGTGACCAGGTTGCCGCCGATCCGGCCAGCTGGATGCCTCCGGCTGAGGACCTGAACGTCAGCGTCGCCGCCAATCCGCAAGCCTGACGCGCCGCAGCCAGGTGGGCTGACGACGGCGGCCGCCCGGCCGCCGTCGTGCTTCTAAACCGTGTGGTTAATCCTGCCGCTGCAGGGCAGCCCGGCGCCGCAGCACCAACCAGCGCCCGGCCAGTCCCGCGGCCATGATGCCGGACATGACCAGCACGGACGTCAGCGGCAGGGTGAACGCGAGGACCAGGCAGCCCGCCAGCCCGATTACATTGACCGCCTTCGGCGCATGCCAGGGGCGGTCCCGCAGCGTCAGGGCGGCCAGGTTGGCGACGGCGTAGTAGATCAGCACGCCGAAGCTGGAGAATCCGACGACGGTTAGCACGTCTGTGGTCAGCAGCAGGACGATGATGACCACCGCCACCGTCAGGTCGGCACGGTAGGGCACTGTGAAGCGGCTGCCAATCCGGGCCAGGAACGTTGGCAGGTCGCGTTCGCGGGCCATTGCCATGGTGGTCCGCCCGACGCCGGCAACCAGGGCCAGCAGGGCTCCCAGGCTGGCGCAGGCCGCCCCGGCGGCGACGACGGGTCCCGCCCAGGGGGCCGCGGGGCCGGTTGCCTCGAGCAACGGCGCGGTGGAGCCTGCCAGTCCCGCTGTTCCCAGGGTGCGCAGCAGGCCGCTGCCGATCAGCAGGTAGATCAGGAACGCAATGGCCAGCGCACCCAGGATGGCCTTGGGAATGCTGGACTGGGGATTGACGACTTCTTCGCCGAGGGTGGCGATGCGCGCGTAGCCGGCGAAGGCGAAGAAGAGCAGGCCGGCGGCCTGCAGGACGCCGGCCGGACCGGCTTCGGCCGCAGCCGCCGTCGTATCCGCCGCCGGGGCGGTGAACATGACCGCCACTGCGAAGGCCAGGACGGCCAGGACCACTGCCAGCAGGATCCGGGTCAGCAGGGCCGTCCGGGTGATGCCGAACAGGTTGACTGCGGTAAGCACGACGACGGCGGCCACGGCGAGCGGGACCGCGTAGTCAGGTGCCGCGTAGTAGCCGAAGGTGAGCGCCATGGCCGCGCACGAAGCCGTCTTGCCGGTGACGTACCCCCAGCCGGCGATGAATCCCTGCCAGTGGCCCAGCTGTTCCCGGCCGTACACGTACGTCCCTCCGGCGGCAGGGTACACCTGGGCCAGCTGGGCAGACGACGCAGCGTTGCAGTAGGCAACCATTCCGGCGACCAGGAGCGCCGCCGGCAGCCAGGTGCCGGCGGATTCGGCCGCCGGGCCAAAGGCAACGAAGACGCCCGCTCCCAGCATGGAACCGAGTCCGATCACGGTGGCGTCGAAAGTTCCCAGGCGCCGCTGCAATGTTGAGCTGCCGCCCACAATGACCTCCGATAGGCGGTTCAAGGCACTGAGGGCCGCGGTGAACCGGGATTTGAACGGGTAAACTCGAACGAGATCAGTCTATCTACACCCCGGAAGGAATGCTGTGCTGCGCACACATGACCTCGGATCCCTGCGTTCCGAACACATTGGACAGACCGTGACCCTGGCGGGCTGGGTTGCCCGCCGCCGTGACCACGGTGGGGTGGCGTTCCTGGACCTGCGTGACGCCTCCGGTATCGCCCAGGTGGTGGTGCGGGAGGAAGAGGTCTTCCACAGCCTGCGCAACGAGTACGTCCTGCAGATCACCGGCACGGTGGAGAAGCGTCCGGAGGGCAACGAGAACCCGCACCTGGCCACCGGCGACGTCGAGGTCATGGCGGAAAAGGTGACGGTCCTCAACACCGCCGCACCGCTGCCGTTCCAGGTCGACGAGCACATCGAGGTCGGTGAGGAGGCCCGCCTCAAGCACCGGTACCTGGACCTGCGCCGCCCGGCCCCGGCCCGGAACATCCGGCTGCGCTCCGAAGCCAACCGCGTAGCGCGCGAGCTGCTGCACCAGGAGGGCTTCGTCGAAATCGAGACTCCCACGCTGACGCGCTCGACGCCGGAAGGCGCCCGCGACTTCCTGGTGCCGGCCCGCCTGGCACCGGGGTCCTGGTACGCGCTGCCGCAGTCCCCTCAGCTGTTCAAGCAGTTGCTGCAGGTGGGCGGCTTCGAAAAGTACTACCAGATTGCCCGCTGCTACCGTGACGAGGACTTCCGCGCCGACCGCCAGCCGGAGTTCACCCAGCTGGACATCGAGGCCAGCTTCGTCGAGCAGGACGACATCATCGGCCTGGGCGAGCGGATCGTGCAGGCGCTGTGGCGGCTGATCGACGTCGAAATCCCGACCCCGATCCGCCGCATGACCTATGCCGAGGCCATGGACAAGTATGGCTCCGACAAGCCGGACCTGCGCTTCGGCCTGGAGTTGACGGACCTCACCGAATACTTCAAGGACACCACCTTCGGTGTCTTCAAGGCCCCGTACGTCGGCGCCGTGGTCATGCCCGGCGGAGCGTCCCAGCCGCGCCGCCAGCTGGACGCCTGGCAGGAGTGGGCCAAGCAGCGCGGCGCCAAGGGCCTGGCCTATGTCCTGTATAAGGAGGACGGCGAGCTGGCCGGCCCGGTGGCCAAGAACCTGACGGATGCCGAGCGAGCAGGCCTGGCGGATGCCGTCGGCGCCAAGCCGGGCGACTGCATCTTCTTCGCCGCCGGGGAAAAGGGCGCTTCGCGGGCCCTGCTGGGTGCTGCGCGCGTGGAGATCGGCCACCGCACCGGCCAGATCAAGGACGGTGACTGGGCCTTCGTCTGGATCGTCGACGCCCCGCTGTTCGAGCCGGCCGCGAATGCGACGGCTTCCGGCGACGTGGCCCTGGGCTACTCAGCCTGGACCGCAGTGCACCACGCCTTCACCTCGCCCAAGCCGGAGTTCGAGGACACCTTCGACCAGGATCCGGAGAACGCCCTGGCCTACGCCTACGACATCGTCTGCAACGGCAACGAGATCGGCGGCGGCTCCATCCGTATCCACCGCCGGGACATGCAGGAGCGCGTTTTCAAGGTGATGGGAATCGACCACGACGAGGCCGAGGAGAAGTTCGGCTTCCTGCTGGAAGGCTTCAAGTTCGGCGCTCCGCCGCACGGCGGCATCGCGTTCGGCTGGGACCGTGTGGTCCAGCTGATGACGGGTTCGGAGTCCATCCGCGAGGTGATCGCCTTCCCGAAGTCCGGCGGTGGCCACGACCCGCTGACAGAGGCTCCGGCGCCCATCACGCCGCAGCAGCGCAAGGAAGCCGGTGTGGATGCCAAGCCGGAGCCGCGCAAGTCCGGCCAGCAGTCTGAAGCTGCCAAGCAGGACGCCGGGAAGCAGGCGGCCGGAACTCCTGCCGGGGCCTGACCGGCAGCAGGTGCTGCAGCACCTGCCCAAGACAACGCCCGTCGCGGCCGTCCCCCTTCCGGGTGCGGCCGCGGCGGGCGTTCGCTGCTAAGTTCGTGCTCCGGCAGTTAATCCTGCCCGTCCGCAGGATCCGGAGCGGCCGCCGGCGCAGCGCCTGCTGTCCGGCCCGGTCCGCCATGCCGGAACAGCCGGCCGCGGAGGCCGATAACGGTGGCGCCGGCAAGCAGTGCCAGCGAACTGACGCGGTTCAGCCAGCCGGTACCGCCGAACAGTCCCTGCTGCTGGATGACGGCGGCAGGGACGGCAGCCTCGGACGCATCCGGGCGGTAGGTGCTTGGCGGAATCAGGGAACCAGTGGAGCCCTTCTCCAGCAGTTCCTGATAAGCCAGCAGCTGGTCGATCTCCGACAGCAGTCCGGAAAGGGCCGCGGAGCGTCCCTGCAGGCTGCCGTCGACGGTGCCCAGGATCCCGGCGGTCGGCTTGAAGGGCGGAAATACCACCGGTGCCGACGCCGAGGAGGACAGCAAGGCAAATGATTCGCCGGTTTCCCGCGGCGGGGCAGCTGCGGCGAAGCGCGGGGCTGGCCTGGCTGCAGGGGCAGCCGACGGCGCCCGGGTTTCCGCGGCTGCCGACGGAGTGGATGTCGGCGCTGCAGCGCCTACGCCCGCGTTCCCTTCGTCAGTGTGCTCCGTGGGCGCTGGTTCCGGGGTTGGTGTCGGTGTGGGTACCGGTTCCGGGGTTGGTGTGGGCTCTGTGGGTACCGGTTCCGGGGTTGGTGTGGGCTCTGTGGGTACCGGTTCCGGGGTTGGTGTGGGC
>NZ_JBNHIC010000042.1:0-32812 GCF_059092905.1 Arthrobacter sp. B0427-1-12
ACTACGGATACCTCTACGGTCACATTCTCAACGAACTGCAGGAATTCATCGTCGACCCCGAGGAAAAGGAACACCTGCTCCGCCTGGGCCTGCACCGACTGCCGGCGCGCGAATTCCCCCACCTGCGGAAACTGGCCCACATCCTCGCCGAATACGACGGCGCCGCCGAACTCGACCAGGGAATCACCATCCTCCTGGCCGGCCTGGAAGCCCAGCTGCACCCCCCCGCCAACAAGGAACCCTGACCGGATCCGCCCCCCGGACCCGATGATCACAGGAGAACACCGATAACAGCGCATATGTCGGGGCTCTTCGGGGGGTAATGGTTAAACGTCATCCTGACGTGGGGAAGCCGTCATTTGCCGGTCACCGGTTTGTTGCCTGCCGCCTGTTGATTCCTCTGTGTGATGAATACGGGATCCCACGGCACTTGGCAAAGCGCAGCAGCAGTCGCAGCTACCCGGCGACGGTTCCTGACGGTGACGGGTGCGGCAGCGGCCCTGGCGCTGACCGGTAGTTTTCTTGATGTGGAGCGGGCTTCGGCCACAGCCTCCGGCGACCGTCTGCCCGGTTACCCGTTCACGCTCGGGATTGCCTCCGGAGATCCGCTGCCCGAGGCGGTGGTGATCTGGACCCGTCTGGCCCTTGATCCGCTCGCCCCGTTCGGCGGAATGAATCCCCGGGAGTATCCGGTTCAGTGGGAGGTGGCCGAGGACGAGGCGTTCCGCACCGTGGTCCAGCGCGGCACCGCCCTGGCCCGGCCCGAGCTTTCCCACAGTGTCCACGTGGATGTGCGGGGGCTGAGTCCGTGGCGGCACTACTGGTACCGGTTCAAGGCCGGATCGCACCTGAGCCCGACAGGACGGACCAGGACCGCACCGGCCGCCCACGCTTCGGTCGGTGCGCTGTCGCTGGCCTTCGCGTCCTGCCAGGTCTGGTACGAGGGCTGGTACACCGCCTACAAGGACATGGCGGCCCGGGACCACGACGTGGTCTTCCACCTGGGTGATTACATCTATGAGTACGGTGTGGGGGCCGACTCGGGCATCCGCAAGCAGGCGGTTCCGGAGGACTTCACCCGCGAGACGATGACCTTGGATGAGTACCGCGGCCGCTACGCCCTGTACAAGTCGGACCCGGACCTGCAGGCCGCGCACGCGGCCGCCCCGTGGATCGTGACGATGGATGACCATGAGGTCGAAAACAACTGGGCCGGCCCCATCTCGGAGAACCGGGCACCGGAAGGCGAGTTCCTCATCCGCCGCGCCAACGCGTTCCGGGCGTTCTGGGAGAACATGCCGTTGCGTCTGGATCAGTCCCCCACCGGACCGGACATGCAGCTCTACCGCCGGTTCCAGTACGGCAACCTGGCCCGCTTCAACGTCCTGGACACCCGCCAGTACCGCTCCGACCAGGCCGCCGGCGACGGCCAGGACGCACCCAACCCGGGCTCGCTCGATCCCGCCCGCACCCTCACCGGAGCCGAGCAGGAACAGTGGCTGCTGGACGGGATGACCGAGCGCTCCGCGACCTGGGAGGTCCTGGCCCAGCAGGTCGCCATGACCCAGCTCGACGTGCGCACCGGACCCGACGTCGTCGTACCCATGGACACCTGGGACGGCTACGCCGCCTCACGCGACCGGGTCCTGCGCGGGGCGCAGGAGCGCGGCGTACGCAACCTGGTCAGCATCGCCGGTGACCTGCACCGCAGTGTCGCCTCCGACCTCAAACTCGACTTCAACAACCCCGACTCCCCCACCGTCGCCTCCGAGTTCGTCGGCACCTCCATCACCTCCGGCGGCGACGGGATGGACCACGACCGCGACGGACTGGTGCTGCTGGAAAGCCCACATGTGAAGTACCACAACTTCCAGCGCGGCTACGTCTCCTGCCGGCTCACCCCGCAGCAGTGGAGCAGCGACTACCGCGTCGCGGACCGGGTCAGCGTCCAGGGCGGCACCATGTCCACCCGGGCCACCCTGACCGTCGAGGAAGGCCGCCCCGGTGTCCACACCCAGTAACCCGACCCGTCCCCGCCGCCCGAACCCTAAAGGATCACCCGTGGCCCACCGTGCCCGCACCGTCGCCCTGCCCCTGGCCGCCGCCGCCGCACTCACCGCCATCGCACTCACCGCAGCCCTGCCCGTCTCCGCGGATGCGGCCGGCAAGCCCGACCGCGGCCGCCCGGCACAGGTCGAACTGGCGGCAACGCCCGAGCAGGTCGACGTCGTCGCCCTTCCATGCCTGCCCAGCGAACTAACCCTGACGATGACGAACACCGGGACCGAGGACGCTTATGCCGACGCCGTCCTTTCCGCGGAACAGCCCCTGTCCCTGTCCCGCAGCGTCTTCTCCAGCTGGCTTCCGGCCGCCGACCCCGACATGCCGGCCGAGACCACCGTCGCGGTCCGGGCTCCGCGCGATGCCGCCCCCGGCACCTACGAGATCCAGGCCGAGGCCGGCCGCGCCAACCTGACCGTTCCGGTCCAGGTCCTGCCGCTGCCGCCCAAGGGGGCAGGTGACAACCTTGCACTCGGCGAGCAGGCAACCGCCTCCTCCACCCACGGCAACTTCAACGTGTGCGGCGCCGTCGACGGCGACGCGGACTCGGAGAACTGGTCCACCAGCACCGGGTGGAATGACGCCACCCGCAGCGTCTTCCCCGACACCTACGACGTCCGGCTCGCCGAACCCGCCGAAATTTCCCGGGTGGAACTGTACAGCCTGGACTCCGCCCGCTACCCCGCGGCCAGGAACGCACTGCGCGACTGGGACGTCCAGGTCCTCAGCGGCGGCCAGTGGCACACCGTCGACGAGGTCCGCGGCAACACCGTCGGCCACATCACCTCCACCTTCACCCCGGTACAGGCCGAGGCAGTACGCGTTATCGCCCTGGCCTCCAACGACGCCGCCTACTCCCGCATCGTCGAACTTCAGATCTTCACCCAATAATCCCAGCCGCAGCGCCGGCCGCATGTGCGGACGCTACATGATGTCGGAGCTGATCGGACCGGCCGGCGAAACAGCCGGCCAGGACGCAACCGCATCGTTTTATACGATGTATCAATTCACCTCCAGGGGCGGTGAGCGGTGCGTGTCATACTTCTTGAGGCGCCCTTCGCCTCTCCCTGTCCCCCAAGAGTGAGAGTCGAAGGGCCTTTCTGTGTCCCGGCCGCCCCGGATGTGCCATGACCCAGCCCGTCTCCCGTCTCAGCCCCTCAGGTCGCCGAGAACCTGGCCGACGCCGGGCAGGCACTCACTGACCCGTCTGGTCCCGGCGGGCAGAAGTGCATGGTCCGCAGCCAGGCGATAACGGCGCATATGACAGCACCGCGCATTCACCGGCGCTGAGCCGCCCGAACCGGACATTACGCTGCGCAAATATCGTTCCGATAAAGCCACCCGGAATGCAGTCAACGGGCAGCGGCGGCTTTTCAGGCCGTGCCGTTGCCTGGTTTCCGGCACTGCCTTGTCCCCCGCGACATTGCCGGGCGGTAAGTCCACGAGGCGGCAGGACACCGGTTGTTTGATCGGGCGTGGTCCTGTACCGGAGAATCGGTCGCATGTGCGGACGCTACGTGATGTCGAAAGCCACCGGGACCTGGTCTCCGCCTTCCGGGCCGACGAGGCCGCGGGGACGGACCTGCGGCCGTCCTGGAATGTGGCTCCGACGTCTGCGGTGGTAGCGGGCTTCGATCCAGTGCACGAGCAACCCGCAGTCCGTGCCGGCAGCGTGGTCTACGGAGCGGATCGGTCAGACGGCTTCGGGTGATCGCCCGGCGGCAGGCTGCGACGTGGGGTCCTGCACGAGTTTCATCGACACGAGCTCGGTGAATCCGGCGCGTCGGGCGAAGCGCACCTTCCGACGCCTGTACACCGTGAAGCCGAGCTTGGCGTAGAGGCCGAGGGCGGGTGCGTTGGTGTCCTTGATGTCCTCGAGCACGTACTCGCGATACCCGGGTAACGTCAGCAGGTGACGCAGCAGCGCGGTCGCGATGCCGCGCCCCTGGTAAGCCGGTTCGGTGGCGACGAACCCGATTTCGGCGAGCCCGGGCCGGGCGCCGTCGGAGGCGCCCATGAACCAGCTGCGGATCACCACGTAGCCAAGCAGCCCGCGCGCCAGCCCGAGGTGACGCCGGATTTCCCGCCATCGCGGCGCGAACAGCGTCTGGCCGCCCTCGGTGAGCGAGGCGAGTCCGGCGGGCTGCCCGTCCACGAGCGCGATGTAGAACCGTTCGAGCAGCAGCATGTGCTCGAACGCGTCAGCCAACTTGCCGGTGTCGCGCGAGAACGCAACGAAGTCCTCCGCGAAGCTGCGCACGTAGACCTCGGTGATACGGCGCCGGTATCCCTCGCCGAGCTTATCTCCCCGCTTGACCACGACCATCGTCTCGACCATCCCCGCCCACCCCGCTTGTCACGCACCCGTACGGGTTCGACCATATCCACCGGCACGCACACCGCAACATCCACTGCCGAACCTATTGACAAAGGGAATGCCGAGCCTTTGGTTGACTCGGTTCCTTATGCCGCCAAGTCGACGGCGTCTTTCATGATGGTCTCGAACTCGATGGGGGTCAATTTCCCGAGCCGGCGTTGTCGGCGTCTGCGGTGGTAGCGGGCTTCGATCCAGTGCACGATCGCGAGCCGGAGCTGCTCGCGGGTGCCCCAGGAGTGCTGGTTGAGGACGTTCTTCTGCAGCAGGCTGAAGAACGGTTCCATCGCCGCGTTGTCCGCGCACGCGCCGACGCAGCCCATCGATCCGCGCAACCCGAATCGGTGCAACGCACGGCGATAGCGCCGGGATCGAAACTGGCCGTATTCAACCGGTCGTTGTAACACCGACTTCATGGAGGTGTTCTATGGGTGTCATCGAGGCGCAGAAGCGGGTGCAGGCCTCCAGGGGGCAGATCGTCTCGCCGGGCAGGCCCACGGTTGCCTGGCGCCTGGGGTCCAAGGCACGGGTGTTGGATGTTCGCCGAGGCTCAGCTCGTCATTCAGGCGAGCTGAGCCTCGGTCGTTGGGTTGTAGAGGTCGATGCACCAGTTGCGGGTGCAGTTGCCGGGTCCGGCACGCCCGTAGGGCGCAGTTGTTGGTGGGCTACTGATCGGCTTCGGTGTGCTCGATGAGGCCGAGAGTGGTACCGCCGGGGTCGCGGACCGCAGCCACCCGGGTTCCACCGCCGACGTCTCGGGGGTCGCCGACGACGGTCGCGCCGGCCTGCTGGACCTTGTCGAGTGCAGCCTTGAGATCGGGGACATGGATATGTGCCACGGTGGACGTCGTTCCGTCGGGCTGGGCTGGGGTGAGCCCGATCTCGATGCCCTCGACGTTGAACCCCACGTAGTAGGGCTGATCGGTGTGCGGTTCGGTGCCGAGGAGGGCGATGTGGATGGCCTTGGCGGCGTCGAGGTCGCTAACGGTGTACACGATGTTTTCGAGAGTGTTCATGCCCCATTGACGTGCGCCGGACCGCATTTGTGACAACGGGGGACAGGCACATTGCGACTGTGGCGTTCGTCAAGGAATCATGACCACTATGAGTGCGACCGAGTTCGAGGCCGAGCGTCCGCGGCTGACCGCGATCGCGGCCCGGATTCTGGGTACCAATGCGGAGGCTGATGACGTGGTCCAGGAGGCTTGGTTGCGGATGGCCCGTGCCGAGACGGTGGAGGACCCACCTGCCTGGCTGACCACGGTTGTCACCCGATTGTGCCTGGACCAGCTGCGCAAGAGGCAGACCAGTTCCGTCGCTGAGGCGGAGTCGACTGCCGATCCGAAGCCGGTCGATCCGGAGGCAGATGCGCTGCTCGTCGAGCAGGTGGGCGGAGCGATGCAGATCGTTCTCGACACCCTTGCTCCGGCCGAGCGGGCAGCGTTCGTCCTCCATGAGGTCTTCGGCTACCCGTTCGCGCAGATCAGCGGCGTCCTGGGTCGCTCGGAGACCGCGGTACGCAAGCTGGCCAGCCGCGCACGGCGCAAGGTGCGCGGCGCCCCACAGACGGAGGAGGATCACGCGGCGCGCGCCGAGAGCCGCCAGGTGGTCGAGGCGTTCCTCGCCGCCGCTCGTGGGGGCGAGCTGGCGACTCTGCTGGACCTGCTGGCGCCGGATGCGGTCATGCAGTCCGACCTGGCCGGTCGACGCATGGGCGCGGAGCCGCTGTACGACGGCGCTGCCGCGGTCGCCGCCCGTTTTCAGGGTGGCGCCCAGGGGGCAAGGTCGGCGTCCATCGACGGCGATCACGGCTTGGCCTGGATCGTCGGCGGCGAGATGAAGGTCGCCTTCGCGTTCCAGGTCGAGGGCGGCCTGGTGCACGAGATCGAGCTGATCGCAGACCCCGAGGTGCTGGCCACCATGAGCGTTGTCCCGTCCGGAACGGACTTCTGAGATGAGGTTCCGCACCGAGGTGGAGCCGCCGGAGCCGATGAGGGGCTTGCAGGTGCCAGCCGAAGTCATCGAGTCGCTCACCGGAGGCAAACAGCCCCGTGTGAGGGTCACGATCAACGGTCACACCTGGAGCACGAGGATCGCGATCATGCGGGGCCGTCACCTGATCGGACTCAGCAACGCCAACCGGTCCGCCTCCGGGGTCGAGGTCGGCGAAGAGGTCGAGGTGCAGGTGGAGCTCGACGCCGAGCCCGTGACGGTCGTCGAGCCCGAGGACTTCGTCGCCGCGCTGGCCGCCGATCCGGCTGCCCGCGCGGTGTACGACCGCCTGACCGTCAGCCAGAAGCGGCAGCACGTCCGCATGATCGAGAGCGCGAAGAAGCCAGAGACGCGCATCCGACGGATCGAAAAGGCCATCGAAGGCTTGCGGCATCACGGGTAGGGCAGGTCTCAGCGTGCCTCGATGAGGCGGACCAGATTTCCGGCCGGGTCCAAGAACGCACAGTCGCGCCCGCCGAACGGGCGCCTGATCGGCTCCTGGATGACCTCCGCGACGCCACTGGCCACGAGCCGGGCGAATCCTCGGTCGAGGTCTGGGGTCGACAGGCTGATGCGGGCGTAGACGCCCTTAGACATCAGCTCGAGGATGGTGCGGTACGGCGTGGAGGTGGGCATGCTGATCGACGTGCTGAACGCCGTCGGACTGGACGGACTGGCGCAGGTGGACCTCGGTGAGCGGCACCACCGCAATTCCTCCGATTCGGCCCTGGCACGGATGGCCATGCAGGTACAGCTGACCGTCCAGTCCCGGCTGCACCAGCACGGGCGGATCACCGTGGCGGACCATCCCTGCACCCAGCTGACGCAGTTCCTGCGTGACGGGGACCGGTTCATCGCCGAGACGAACACCATCGAGCTCTCCGAGCGTCCGCCGATGATCGACATCCCGGACTACCGGACCGGGACCGGACGCCTGCCGGAGTTTTCCTTCACCGTCGACAGCGTCGCATGAGGGCCGGCCCCGCCCCACAGAGGAGGACTCCGCCGTGCCGGCAGCCGATGACAGCCGCCAGAAACCGGCTGGCAGGCCGTGTACGGGGCCTTCCGGAAGAAGCGGTACGCGCACCAGGATTATTCCCGCTCACAGATCCGGCCGCCGCGCCGCCCGCATACCGGCAGCCAAGCTCCCGGCAGGTGCTCCCGGCAAGGAAGGAAACCTCCAACAATTCCGCGGCATCCCTGTGCTGCTGCACTCCGGGGCGGTTGATGCCCCCCGCCGGGCGTGGCTACGATTCAAGTGCAGGCACTCCTGCGGGAACTCCCACCATGGCACCGGCTTATCCTGCCGGCACTTCGAAACATCCACAAAATACGCGGGTGGATTCGGACGCGTTTCTGCCCGTCCTGGGACGAGGAGGAAAAAAATGCAGCATGACGAGTTCATCGGCCAGGTTCAGGCCCGGGCCAAGCTAAGCAGCCGCGGCGACGCCGAACGCGCCACGCGGATCACCCTGGAGACACTCCGGCAGCGGATTCCTCAGGGACTGGCCAACAAACTCGCCGCCCAGCTGCCAGCCGAAATCGGCCACCACCTGGAGGCAAACGGCGAGCCAGTCGATATCTCAACCGGGGAACGGTTCGGCCGGTCCGAATTCATTGCCCGCATCAGCGAACAGTCCGGTGCAGATGAGCCGGCGGCAACCTTCCACGCCCGCGCTGTTCTGGAAGTTGTGGGCGAGGCCGTAGGCGCCAACGAGATGGACAAACTCCGCGGTTCCCTGCCCCCTGACCTCGTCGAACTCATCGACAGCGGCAGCAGCGGAAAGATAACCGGATAGACAGAAACCGGATCCGGTCCATCCGGCACACCGTACCGGACAGACAAGTACCGGACGGGGAGAGCCGCCCCGCCGGCGGCTCTCGGCCGCCGGCGAAATGAACGGACCGCTCCCCAAAGGAAAGCGCCGATAACAGCGTCTATGTCGTTGCGCTCCGGACACCATCAGCTGAAACAGACGCAGTCAGAACCCTGCCCGCACCAGCCACACCCACGGGCTGAATCGTCTGCAATGGCTGTGCGCCTGTATCCGTGGCCGGGTTATGTGGCCGGGTTATGAGGAAGGGTCATCGGGGCCCTTGAGCAGGAAACAGCGCAGGATATACGTCAGCGCGAATCCGGCAGCCGCAACCAGTATCGGCTCCGAGGCTGCCCCCAGGATGAGCAGGACCAGTACCACGGTCAGGAGCGCGCCCGGTCCCGGGCTGTCGGGGGAGAAGCGGAGGAGAGTTTATGGCGCAGGCGGCGTCCCGCTCACGGTAGGGGTCCGCCGGATGGCTGGCAGAAACACTCACGGGCTGGTGACACCCCTTTCCTGAAGCGCGAGCCGCAGGGCCCGCAATCCGTAGTGCAGTCTTGATTTGACGGTGCCGGGAGGCAGCTGAAGCTGGGCAGCCATGTCCGCGATGGATTCTCCGCCGTAATAGGCCAGGACGATCACCGTGCGGTGGTCCTCCGTCAGGTCACTCAATGCCTCCGTGACCAGCCAGGAGTCCAGTACCGCGTCGGTCCGGTCGCCGTCGTCTCCGCCGGCGGCGCCATCGGGAATCTCATCCGTCCGGTACTCGCGGCGCCAGCGTGAACTCCGGCGGTCGTCAATGACAAGGTTCCGTGCCACGGTGTACAGCCAGGCACGGGAATCGCTCGCCGATTGGTCCAGCACCTCCGGCCGTTTCCAGGCCCGCAGCAGCGTTTCCTGGACAACATCCTGGGCAAATTGTTCATCTCCGGTCAGACCGACCACGTAACGCCAGAGCGCCGCCGCATGCTCATCATGCAGGGCTTTGAGCAGGTCCGCCTGACGGTCCGCCATGGTCCATCCTTCCTGAACTGAAAACACAGCCCGTCCGCGAAGGATTCCCTGTGATGGGTGCCATGGACCCCGGCTACCGGAGGCAGCTTGGGAAAGCATGGCTGGTCTTTGGGCAGCTTGTGCCGCCTCCATTACCGCCCGGGAAAGTCGGGCTTCTCCTTCGCGAGGAAGGCGCGGGTGCCTCACGCATATCCTCCGTGGTGAAGGCCCGCGGAAGGCGGCCTTTTCGAGTTCCAGCCCCGCCGCCGCCGGCAGCCCGCCGGCGGCATTGACGGCCTCCCTGGCAAGCCCGACAGCGACCGCAGACGCATCCTGACGTTATACAGCGCCAATTAACTTTCCCGCCGATAACGGCGCATATGTTGTTCGTGCCGTCGGCCTCATGAATGGTCCAAAGAGCTTTGGACGATTTCGCCAGGCATGGGCCGGGATGCAGGTCGCACCCGAATTGTCCAAAGTGCTTTGGACAATTGCTACCGGCCCGGGAGGGCCAGCGGTCCGGTCGGATCCAGCGGTTAGGGTGGATGGGTGTCAAAGATCGAGCCCGACCTGCCCAGCAGTTATGCCGGAATTCTCGCCTCCCTGAAGGAACTGGTCGCATCGTCCCAGCTGCGCGCGCAGCAGGCAGCGAGCACGGCGATGGTCGAAATGTACTGGGCCATTGGAGCAACGATTCTGCAACGCCAGACTCAGGAGCCGTGGGGATCCAAAGTCCTGCAACGGCTTGCGGCAGATCTGAAGGCTGCCTTTCCCCACATGCGAGGCTTCTCCCGCTCCAACCTGTTCTACATGCGCGCCTTCGCTGCTGCCTGGGACTGGTCACAGGCGCCGGTGCGCAGCAGCATCGGTACGTTGCCATGGGGACACATCATCGAGCTGCTCAAGCTGAAGAACCCCGGAGTCCGGGACTGGTACGCCGCAAGGGCAGTCGAGCAGAACTGGAAACTTTCGGTCCTTGAGCATCAAATCGCGACCGGACTCCATCGACGGGTCGGAGCTGCCCCGAACAACCTCGATGCCCGCCTGCCTTCCGATGGCGCCGAGCTTGCCCAGAATGTCGCCAAGGACCCGTTGGTCCTCGATTTCCTCGGTCTAACGACAGAGGCTGAGGAACTGGCCATAGAAGGGGCCATGACACAGCGCATGTCCCAGACCCTTGCCGAGTTCGGCCGCGGATTCGCCTTCTACGGACGCCAATACCACCTCGATGTGGAGGGCGAAGACTTCTACATCGACCTCCTCCTTGTCCACGTCCCGACCAATCGGTTCGTCGTCGTGGAGCTAAAGTCAGGGAAGTTCAAGCCGGAGCATCTTGGACAGCTCAACTTCTACGTCGCCGCTGTCAACAATCTGGTGAAGTTCCCCGGGATGGCTCCTACCGTGGGAATCCTTGTCTGCGGGTCCAAGCACGACCCAACGGTCCGCTACGCACTCGACGGGTCTTCCCAGCCCATCGCTGTCACCTCATACACCTATGACACGCTGCCGGCGAAGGAACGCGAAGCGCTGCCCTCCCCCGCCGCAATCACGGCGGCGCTGGAGCAAGGTACCGTGGCAGACCCTGAAACGCCCTAGGTCTGCGGTCATCTCCGGCACCGCTCCGCCAGGCACCCGCCCGGGGTGTTGAGCCGAATACGCCGTTATTTACACAGTCCCCCCACCCACCGATAACAGCGCATATGACAGCGTGGCTTTGGAGGATTCGGGATATGGGTCATCTCACCTTGGGCACCGTTGTCATGATGCAGCGTCAGGTGCGGATTCGGTCGGCGGCAGTTACCCGTTGTTCAACCAGCGCTTCGAAATCGGGCACGTCCCTTCCGACGAGGGTGGGCCAGAAATGGACGCCGGGGGTTGGGGGCAGTGTCACCATGTTGGGAACCCCGAGCGTAACAGCGCCGGAGGCATGGGCGGAGGCTACCCCGGGGATCGAGTCCTCGACCGCGACGATCCGATCCAGGGACAGGTGGGGAATCCGGTGGCCCATCTGTTCAGCGGCCATCAAATACGGCTCGGGGTGCGGCTTGCCCCGGGCGACCATTTCCCCGGTAACCAGAAATTCAAAGGTGTCCGCGGGCAGGTGCCTGGTGACTTCTACGGCCAGGGCGCTATCGCTCATGGTTACCACGGCGCAGGGTATTTCCGCCCGGCGCAGCTGGAACAGCATGTCTCTGACCCCTGGACGCCAGGGGATGCGGGTGCGCACCTGCTCGATGACCGAGCGGGTCAGTTCTTCTATGATCGCGGGAACGGACAGCTCAGCTCCCGCCGCCTGCAGGATCCGGGCGGACACGGGCAGGGGATTGCCGACCAGGGATTTCGCCTGGTCGTCGGTCCACCCAACGCCGAACCTGGCCAGCAGTTGCCGTTCGGCATTGAACCAGTAGGGCTCAGTGTCCACCAGGGTGCCGTCCATGTCCCAGAAAACGGCCTGGAGCATCAGGCCGCCTGCCCTTCCGGAACCGCTACCAGGCGGACCCGGACGCCCTGCGACCTGACCTCGTCCACGAACCCGCCCGGAGCCCCCTCGTCGGTGATCAGTTCGTCGATGTCCTTCCACCCGCACACCAGATGCACTGAGTTGTCCGCCAGTTTCGAACTGTCCATCAGCAGGACACGCCGCCGGGCGGAGCGCAGCATTTCCGTCTTGAGCGCCACGATCTTTTCCTCCTGGTGGTAGATCCCGACGGCATCGGCGCTGGTGGTGGAGAAGTACAGGGTGTCCACGCGTAGGGCGCGCACGGCCTGGATGGCCCCGATCCCCAGGAAGGATTCGTGGCCGTGGTCGTAGTCTCCGCCGAGGGCCTGGACGGCGATCCCGCTGTTGGCCAGTTCGGCCAGGACGGGAAGATAGTTGGTGACGATCCGCAGGCCTTCGATTGTCTCCACGTGCGGGATCATCCGGGCGACCGTGGTTGAGTCATCGAGCATGATGACCTGTCCGGTCTGTACCGACTGAGCGGCAGCAGCGGCCAGCGCCTGTTTTTGCGGGACTGCGATCCGGGCGCGCAGTGAGGCGGCGATTTCATAACTGCTGGTGCGTTCGACGACGACGCCGCCGTGGAACTTGCGGACCATGCCGCGGCGCTGCAGTTCATCGAGGTCTCGGTGGATGGTCATCACGGACACATCGAAGAGCGCGGCAAGGCTCTGGGGCGATGCCGACTTGTCCTCCATCAGGTTCTGGAGGATCCCGTCCAGCCGCTCCTGCCGGGCGCTTGTTACTGACCGCTGAATGCCCACGTGGCAACCTTTCTCGGTTCGGAAACGTCCATCATTTATATCACCTTTAGTGTGATGAACACTTGCTGAACCGTGAGCCAAATTTTGCTTCCCTGTTGGGAAATTTCAGCCGTCGGAAGCTTTCCGGGGGGCCCGACCAGCCCACGACTTCATTGATTTTTCGCGGATTAATGAACCTAGGCAGAAGCTCCGGCAGCATCTTCCGCTGATTTTGACCCCCGCTGGAGAGCGGTGGAATCATGAACCCGCGACTGTGAAGATCACACTCAACTTGAAACAAATTCGGGGAGCATTTCGGTTATGACTTTGGCTTCAGCGCCTCCGGTTCGGACGTCCGCTGCATCTGGCCGCGCAGCCCCGCCGCCGGCTCCGCCGGGTACCTCGGCGCCGGCTTCGGCAACCCGCAGGAAACGGAACCGGCGCGCTTACGGACTGTTTGCGCTGCTTGCCTTCCCCAACCTGGTCCTGATCGCCGTTTTCGCCTATTGGCCGGTGATTGGAAACCTGGGACTGAGCCTGACCAGCTGGGACATGGTGGCCCCGCAGCCGTTATTCGTCGGGCTGGACAATTACGCCCGGCTGTTCACTGATCCGGATTTTTTGGCGGTCATGAGCCGCACGCTGACCTGGGTGGTCGCCGTCGTCGGCCTCAGCCTGGTGCTGGGACTGGCGCTGGCGCTCCTGTTCACCGTCCGGCTGCCCGGCACCGGGGCGGTGACGGCCATGGCCTTCAGCCCGCATGTGATTTCCGGAGCGGCCGTTGCAGCGGTCTGGCTGTTCATCTTCGATCCGAACTACGGACTGTCGCGCGCGTTTTTCGCCGCCTTCGGCCTCGGTTCGCCGAGCTGGACCACCGAAACCGCCTGGGCGCTGCCGGCGCTGATCATCGTCGCGGTGTGGAAGGGCGTCGGCTTCGTGGCCATCGTGTACTTGGCGGCCCTGCACGGCATTCCCCAGGATGTCCAGGACGCGGCGCGCCTGGACGGGGCAAACCGCTGGCAGGTTTTCCGGTATGTCATCATGCCGCTGCTATCCCCCACGACGTTCTTTTTGACCATCACCCAGATCATCAGCGCCTTCCAGTCCTTCGATCTGATCGCGATGATGACCGGCGGCGGTCCGGCAGGCTCCACCACCACGCTGAGCTGGTTCATCTACGAGCAGGGCTTCCAATCCTTCGACGCCGGATACGCGGCGGCCGCTTCGGTCCTCATGTTCGTGATCCTGCTGGGGGTAACCGCGCTGCAGATGCGCTACGCCGAACGAAAGGTCCACTACTGATGTCCGCCCCCACCCGTAGGAACACAGGCGCCCGGCGCATCCCCTACCGTGCCCTGCCGCTGCTGGTGCTGGCAGCCCTGCTGTTCCTGGTCCCCGCCTACTGGCTGGTCAGCTCCGCGCTCAAACCCAATGCGGACATTTACCAGTGGCCACTGAACCTGTGGCCGGATACCTTCACTCTGGAGAATTTCCGCACCGCCCTGGCTGCCGCCCCCTTCGACCGCTTCTTCCTGAACTCAGTGATCATTGTGGCAATCGGGTCCACCATCAAGGTGGTCCTGGCCGTCTGCACCGCCTATGCTTTTGCGTTCCTGCCGTTTCCAGGCA
Organism: Arthrobacter sp. B0427-1-12; assembly: GCF_059092905.1. Lineage (NCBI taxonomy): Bacteria > Bacillati > Actinomycetota > Actinomycetes > Micrococcales > Micrococcaceae > Arthrobacter > Arthrobacter sp. B0427-1-12. Next base: position 14,110 of record NZ_JBNHIC010000042.1, read on the forward strand.
AGAAGTGGCTGTTCCTGGGCACCCTCGGAGCCCTGATGGTTCCCGGGCATGTGACCCTGCTGATCAACTACGTGACCGTGGGCAACCTGGGCCTGATCAACTCCTACGCCGGCATCATACTGCCCGGCCTGGGCTCCGCCTTCGGCACCTTCCTGCTGCGCCAGCACTTCCTGGCACTGCCCAAGGAAGTCATGGAAGCCGCCGAACTCGACGGCGCCGGCCACCTGCGCCGGCTCTTCCACTTTGTGCTGCCCATGTCCGTCCCCGCCGTTGCCACCGTGGCCCTGATCGCCGTGATCGACGACTGGAACGACTTCATCTGGCCGATGCTGATCACCAACACTCTGGAGATGCGCACCATGCCCATCGGCCTGATGTACCTCAAGCAGACCGAAGGCCTCGATGACTGGGGGGCCATCATGGCCGGAACCGTCCTGGTGATCCTGCCCATGCTCCTGCTGTTCCTGTTCGCCCAGCGCTACATCGTCGCCGGCCTGGCCGGATCCGTCGTCAAGCGCTGACCCCCCTCGTACCGACCCATCATCCGACGCACCTATCAGGAGAAGACCGTGAATTTCCCCTCCCAGTCCGCCCGACGCCCTGTCAGCAGGCGGGGCTTCCTCGCCGGACTAGGCACCGCCGCCCTTGCCTTGCCGCTGCTCACCGCCTGCGGCTCGCCCGCCTCAGGCAACAATGTCCCGGTCTATTCCCAGCCCGACGTCAAGATTCCCTCCCAGTACGCCGGCCGGACCGCCGTCGTTGTCTGGAGTTCCTGGGGCGGCAATAACGGCAAGGTCTTCGCCTCCCTGATCCAGCAGTTCAACGAATCCCAGGACAGCATCTATGCCGAGGTCCAACAGTTCGACGGCTACGAGGGCGTCGCGGAGAAGATCACCGCGGGCCTGCAGGCCCGCCAGATCCCGGAACTGGCGGTCTTCTCCGACGTTCACTGGAACCGGTTCTTCCTCAACGGCACGCTGGAACCACTCAACTCCTACCATGGCGACGGTTTCGGACCGGAGACCTACCACGAGCGGTTCTACCAGGAAGGTGTGGTCCGGGGCGAGTCCTACTGGATCCCCTTCGCCCGCTCCACCCCGCTGTTCTACTACAACAAGGAAATCTTCGCCGCAGCAGGGCTGCCGGACCGCGCACCGGAAACCTGGGAAGAGTTCCGGGGCTGGGGCAAGGAAATCACCGGTATGAACTACAACGGCAACACCGTAAAGATGCGCGCCCTCACCGGCGGCGACGACTGGTACTTCAGCGGCCTGCTCTGGGCCTTCGGCGGAGCCATCTCCGAGGGCCTGGATGTGAAGCTGGACATCCCCGAATCCATTGCCGCCGCCGAATTCGACCGCTCCACCGTCCACGACGACAAAATCGCCTACCTGGCCCAGAGCTTCGTCAACGACTTCACCAACGGCCAGGCAGCCACCGTCACCCAGTCCACCGGCGGCCTCACCGGGCTGAGCAAGGAAGCGAAGTTCGAGTTCGGCACCGGATTCCTCCCCAAGGGCATCACCACAGGCGTCCCCACCGGCGGCGGCGGACTGTCCATCCTGCGCAACGCCGACCCGGAACGCAAGGCCGCGGCCGTCGAGCTGCTCAAGTTCCTGGCCGCCGAACAGGCCTCCGCCACCTGGACCGCCGAAACCGGATACCTTCCCTGCACCACCGCAGCCCTGAACTCCACCAGAATCAAGGACCTGATGGCCGCGGACCCCAACTACAAGGTCGCCGTGGACCAGCTGGCCATCGCCCAAGGCCCCGACCACGTGCGCAAATACGTCAACAGCGGCATCACCGAGATGAAGGACCTGATCCAGAAGCTGTACGTCAAGAACGAATCAAGCCAGACGGTCATGAAGACCACCGCGGATAACCTGCGCCGCGGCGCGGACGCCATCCGGGCCCAGTACGAAGAGAAGGTCGCCTGAGATGAACCGTCCCCGCTTCAGCCTCGTGGGCCACCGCGGTGCCATGGCCGATGCCCCGGAAAACAGCATCGAGTCCTACCTGCTCGCCGAGCGCAGCGGCGCCGACGAACTCGAACTGGACATCCGGATTACCCGCGACGGCGTCCCCGTCGTCCTGCACGACCCCACCCTGGCCCGCGTGGCAGCGGCCCCCGGACCGCTGACCGAGGTGCCCGTGACCGAGCTGGAACTGCAGCGGCTGCGCACCGTGACCCTGGACTCCGGACATCCGGTTCTGACCTTTGCCGAGGTCCTGGACGCCACCACCGTGACACTTCAGGTCGAGATCAAGGACCCGGACGCCGTCCCGGCCCTGGCCGAACTGCTCGCCGCCCGGCCGGCTGATGCCCCGCGGATCCAGTTCACCAGTTTCCAGCCCGAGGCCCTGTTCCGGCTGCGCCGGCATGCACCGGAAATACCCCGCGGACTGATTGTCAGCCGCTACGCCGATGCCGACAAGCATCCAGGCGGACTGGACGGAATCCTGGAAGCCACCGGCTCCGGCACGTTCTACTGCGGCTTCGAGGGCCTCACCGCCGAAGAGGTCAAACGGCTGCACCTTGCCGGCTACCAGGTACACACGTGGCCGCTGCGTTCGGCTGCCGACGTGCAGCGGGCACTGGACCTGGGGGTCGACGGCGGCACGGCCGACGACCCGGGCCTCGCCCGCCAGTGGCTCACCGAAGCCGCAGCAAAGATCAACCAACCCGCCTAAAGGAGCCATCATGACAAAACCCATCCTGCGGATCGCCTCAGCGCTGGCCGCCGCGGCGCTGCTCGCAACACCCGCCGCCCCTGCCACCGCCCAGTCCCCGGCGGCCACCGCCCTGGCTGCCGCGCTTCCCTGCCAGGACGCACCCCGCACGCCCGTGATGACCGAAGCGGTCTTCAACAATCCCGCTGCAGGCCAGGCGACCGCCGTCGTCGAACAGATCTGCAGCCTGGTCCACCAGGCCCCGGCCGGCTCGCAGATACGCCTGGCCCACTTCGTTATTTCGGGCGACGCCGGCATGGACTTCACCAACGTGCTGCTCGCCGCGCACCAGCGCAACGTGGACGTGCAGGTGGTGATCGACGGCTGGCAGGTGGACAACCCGGCCTCGGTGAAACTCATCGAGGAACTGGGCCAGGACAAATCCGCCCGCTCATGGGTCCATGTGTGCAGCCACGAATCGCCGGAGGGCAACACCTCCTCCTGCATCGGCACCAAGGGACAGCACAACAAGTTCTACCTCTTCTCCGAAACCGGCGGCGAAGAAAACGTGGTGGTCCAGTCCTCGGCCAACTTCACGAACGTGAACTCCCGAACGTACTGGAACAATGCCCTGACCTTTACGGGCAACCACAAGCTGTACGAGGCCTACAACACCTACTTCGAGGACCTCGCCGCCGAAGTCCAGGACCCGGACTACTACCGCACCGTCTCCACCGGCATGAACGGCGGACAGGTGAGCGCCCACTTCTTCCCCAGCGCCACCGTCGATCCCATTCGGGACCGGGTGGAGCAGCTGGGCTGTAAGAACAACGGAGACACGGAAATCCGTATCGGCATGTCCGAATGGGACGAATCCCGGATCGGCATCGCCGGCCGCCTGGTGGAAATGGCCGCAGCCGGCTGCACCGTCCGAATCGTGCACGGCCCCATGGACGACGCCGTGACCCAGCGCCTGGCCGCCCAGCCCGGCATCGAGCTGCGCGAACTCAACTCCGGGCAGCTGCCGGGCCGGATCCACTCGAAGTACCTGATCGCCGAAGGCGCCACCGGCACCGGTTCCTCCGGCCAGCTGGTGATGACCGGCAGCCACAATTACAACTCGACCTCACTGCACCGCAACGACGAGGCCATCGTCGAGACGTCGGACGCCGGAATCTACGAACAGTACAAGGACAACTTCGAGACCATGTGGGCGGCAGCGCAGTAGCCTCCCACCACTGGAACGTCGACGGCGGCACCCAACCGGGTGCCGCCGTCGCGCTCTCCGCGCCGCCTGAACTGCCCGCGCCAGTCGACGGAAAGACGACCGCGGACGGGGGAATCCCGGCTAAACGCCGATAACAGCGCATATGACGTCAGACCGCCCATGAACTTCGAGTGTCAACCGTCTGCGGTCGACTGTGGAGAGTATCAGCGCGGGGTTACGGCTGCGGCGGAGAGCTGCGCGCGAAGACCCGCCCGGTGCCGGTGGCAGCGGAGTAGTCATCCCGTAGCGGGTGATGCCGGCACCCACCCGGTGCCGACATCACCCATTTATGGGAACCTGCGTTTCCCGTCCAGGGCCGGCTTCACGGCAGCGCCGGTACGATGAACCGCTGGTACAGCCATTCGAAGAATGTTGTGGTTCCCATTTGGATTTGCGCGGTTCCGAACCGCGGCACCGCTGCGTCATCGGCGGCAGTCTGTTCAAGGGGAAATGTCAGGGCTGAGAGCTGTACGTCTTCCCCGAGGTCAACCGGTGCCAGGACGCTGGCCGGAATCATTCGCAGGTGTGGGGCAGGGTCTGCCACGGCAAACGTCCCCGCTTCGGTTTGAAGAACCAGTCCAGAGCGGAAAACCTTGATTTCCTGCCCGGCGTCCAGGTCCGGGACGGCTGAGGATTCGGCGAAGACCAAAGCCGGCCCCTGCTGGTCCTGGATAAATCCGGCGTTTGCCGTTGATGGAACGCGAAGGAAAAAGCCCGCGGCCAGTACAACGGCCAGTAAGGCCGCAGAAACGGCTGAGATGCGAAGGCGGGACGAACCCGTTGCTTCCTTGACGATGACACCGTAGCCTCCCACGAGTCCCAGCAGAACCAGCGCGACAATGATGAGGCAGACCCACGCCCCCACGATGCCGAATCCGGAGATAACATCCAGCCACAGTGATAGGGCTGTTCCCACCAGATAGACGGGGAACAGCAGGCAGGCGAGACCGAAGGCCCTGGCCCAGCGGATATCAGGAAGTTCATAATCGCGGGAAGATCCGAACATCAGGCGGGCCAGCAGTCGACGGGCGTCCCGCATGGCCTTATCGCGCAGGTGGCTCACGTTGACGTAGGACATCAGTGCGATATAGCCATCGAACTTGACAAAGGGGATCAGGTTCACGAGTGCGGCAATGTACCCGAATACTGCAAAAAGGAGCAGTGCACTTTTCACTGCGGGGTCCGCCGTCAGAGGTGCCGCAAGTGCGGCAAGGCCGGCCAGGAAGCTCTGGGTGAGGACGCCCGAGAGGGCAATCCAGACACGGTGCATTTTTGAATCAAGACGCCACCCGTCTGAGACATCGCAGAAGAACGCGGGAGTCAGGTAAAAGAGCATGAAGCCCATCCGTCTGGTCCGCCCGCCGAAGGCTGTCAATGCCATTCCGTGCCCGAATTCGTGGAGCATGGTCGCGGCAAACATGCCAACGATTACCCACAGATACACGCCAAGCGGCAGCCGGTTTCCGAGTACCTGGACCACGTCGCCGAAGTTCAGCGCGAGGGCAGCGAGTCCGGCCAGGACAATGACGGTCGAAGCGATGACTGTGGGTCTGGAGAGCAGCCGTCGCAGTCCGGAGTCCATTCGGCCCAGAAGCCTGCTCGGATCGAGCAGAGTGACCTGCAGCGTCAGGGGCGGAACATACCGTATCCACCTGGCGGCGCTTGGAACGGCGCTCCCGTCGTCCAGGAAGCCCTTTTGGGCCAGCGAATTCAGTGCTTGCTCCACAGCATCGGTGGTCCATCCCCGTCCGGTTTCGGTCCGCAGCCTGGATGCCAGCTGCTCGGGGGGTGATGCCCCGTCCAGTGCACGCATGAGCGCGGCAATGTCTGCGGAGACTTGGTACACCCTGCCCGCCTCGTCGGCGGCAGTCCAGCCGCCTCCCGAAGGGCCGACCTGCAGACTGTCCCGCAGCCTTGCTGGCCGGTCCAGGTCCGGAAGGGGCGGTGGTGTGCGGGTAGACATTTAGGCCAGATCCTTGCGCGCAGTAATGAAGTAGCCTGCTGCACCCAGTGCGGTGATCCAGGCGGCAATCACAATTCCCGCGCCCGGCGCCTCCAGCAGTCCAGGGCGGGGATCAAGGTAGAGCGAGCCCATGGCATTGGTCATAAAGAACCTGCCCACGTCAGGAGCGATGGCGTGCAGAGCAGGCTCGACGAGCAGACACAGGCCCACGACTATCAGTAGTCCGGCGATGACATTACGCACTATCAGGCCGATACAAACACCCCACAGCCCGGACACCGTGTTCACGATGAAGCAGCCCACGAACACCAGCCAGGCTTCCCGGGAGAAGTTCACTTCGGCGTCCACCGTCTTCAGCAACAGCCATGCGGACGGCAGCGACAGAATGGCGGCCGTTGCCGCACCGATAAGACCGATGACGGCCCCCGCAGCGAGCTTGTTGATAAAAAAGGCAGCCCGTCCCCCGCCCAGGAGGATCGATCGCTGCGCTGTGCCCTGACGGAAGTCACGCGCAACAAAATATGCCCCATACATCCCGATGACCAGCGACATGGCGAACCAATTGCGGACAACCTCCGTCGTGGCCCATTCCGGTGCTGAGCCTGGCGCGATTTCCGCCTGGCGGCCCGAGAGGATTCCCCACGCCGAAAGCACGATGAAGAAGACGCCTGCAACCAGGAACGCAGCAAATGTTGTTCCCGTCCGCAGTTTGGTCATTTCCGATGTCAGGCCGTTAAGCATGCGTACGCACCTCCGTTGTCGTATTGCCCGCCGGCGGCACCAGATCGAAGAAGCACTCTTCCAGGCGCCGTTCTCCGTTGCCGGTCAGCTCTGAGAGGGTGCCGGCGAACCGGAGGCTCTGCTGCAGAATGACGACGTCATCGACCGTCTGTTCGACTTCGGCCAGCATATGGCTGGACAGCAGGACCGTCGTTCCATCTGCGGCACGGTTCCTGAGGAAGGTCCGAAGCCAGCGGATGCCGTCCGGGTCCAGACCGTTGGTGGGTTCGTCCAGGATCAGCACCCTCGGGTCCGCCAGCATCGCCACGGCCAGGGCATGCCGCTGCCGCATGCCCGTTGAAAGTTTTTTCACGACCCGGCCAGCTGCATCCTCCAGCCCTACCAGCTCAATGACCTCGCTGATCCGGCGCTTTGGCAGTCCGAGCAGGCCCGTCCATACAGCCAGGTCACGACGGACCGTGGCGTCGGGTGTGGAGGCGATTCCTTCGATGCTGACTCCCACGTTCCGGCTCTCGGGACCGAGATCCGCAAAGCGCCGGCCGAACACTTCGGCAGACCCGGAGGAAGGGCTGATAAGCCCAAGGAGACCGCGGAGGGACGTTGATTTGCCGGCCCCATTGCGGCCAAGAAGTCCTACGATCCTGCCTTCATCGACCGAAAAGGTGAGGTCGTCGACCACCGCTCGGCCCTGGTAGATTTTCGAAAAATTCCGGAATTCCAGTACGGCGTTCATATGGTTCAGGGCCTGATTCTCAACTTGACGATACCGGCCGCAACCAGGATGGCCGCAATAACGAACAGGACCCCTGCCCCGATCCTCGCCGGTGTGGAATTACTGTTCATGAAGAAGGGGACCGTTACAAATGCCATAACGATTCCAACTCCCAACATCACGAACGCGATGGTGCTATTGGCCGTCCCGGTACTCACGGATCACTGCCTTTCTGTGGTGTAGCGTCCCGGAGCGGGGCGAAGCCGAGGCGCCGCCCCGCTCCGGGGGTTTTCTTGTTTGGGCTAGGTCAGGATGAGCACGCCGCCGCCGACCAGAAGGCCGCCGACGATAACACCTGATGCGAAACCGGCTGCGGTGTCCCAGAAACCGGGTGCCTCCAGCTGCTCCAGCTCGTCGATGGTCAAATCGAGCGGAGCGGACGGGCTCTCAAGGAGTTCCAGCATGTCGATATTCCTCTTCTTTCGGTGCGAATGCTTTTCAATGTCTACGTCAGCGCTACGATGGCGGCCGCCGTCCCCAGCGCGGCGATGCCGGCGCCCACGCCGACCACGAATCCGCCCCAGAAGTCAGGAGCCTCCATGGTCTCCAGCTCCGTGACATCCAGGTCGAGCGGCAGGTTCTGCATTTCGTTGTTCATTTTTTCCCCCCTTTCGGTTTATCTCAGGCCGCACCGGTTGTGCGGGCCAAGCGCGTGTCACTGCCGGAGAACACCTCCAGCAGGAAGTCAGCTACATCGGTTGAGGTCAGGCCTCCCAGCATTGGCAGTCCGGCGCCCCAGGCGCGCGCGGTCCGGCGGGCAATGACCTCGATTGATTCCTCATCGAGATCGAATTCCCGGTCCAGAAGCCACCTTTTGAGCAGGCCCTGGATGCCGTCCGAAGCGCTCTTAGCGAAGTCCAGGGCACCGGCAGCGGACAGGGCTTCCCGGACGCGGGTCAGGCGTGCCGGATGCCCAAACCGGAAGTCCCCCTGTTCAATCCGTTGCCAGATGCCCGGCAGAATGGCACAGACCGCGTCCATTTTGGTGATGCCCAGCGCTGTGGAAACTTCCGTTGCGATGATCCAGGGAGCGGTTCCATACTGATTCCGGCCCAGGCTGGTCCATCCGGTCTGGGAGAACGCACTTAGCTCGGCGATGTCCCGCCGCAGGCTTTCGGCTTCCGTGCTGCAGGGGGGCGGCAGACTGCTGATCTCTTCCCCGGACCGGGCCAGAGCCTGGATCGTTGCCAGGGCGAGGACGTCGGAGGAGGTCCTGCCATGACTGCTGTGGACAAAAAGCGTGGAGATCCGGAAGATCGCTTCGAATGTTCCTGCAAGGAGCAGCCCGGTGGGCAGAGTCCCGGTCAGGGTGGGGTCAAGCAGCGCAGCGTCCGCCCGCAACGGTGAACCGGAGAGGAGCCTTCGGTGCCCCCGATGCATGAGACATGCATTGAGGCCCATTTCGGCTCCTGTTCCCAGCGTCGTCGGCACCAATATCAGGCAGGTTCCGTCCGCGCGGTCATCAGAGAGCACTACATGGCCTGACCGGCTGTGGGAGGTGGCAGCAGCCCGGTGCCGCGGCGTGCGGACCGCGGCGGCCAGCTTTGCGCTGTCCATTGCCGTCCCGCCCCCGACGCCGACAATAAACGGTATTGAACCGATCTCCCGGAGAAGGCGGTCCAGCTCTTCGGAGTCGGCAGCGGGATCGACGACGGTTAGCCGCCCCCAATTGCCGAGCTCATTGAGCAGCTCCTGACCTGCCGCAGTTGCCGAGACAGCGGGATCAACCACCGCGGCGATCTGTCCGTTGGACGCCTGTTCCAGTCGTTTCCCCAGCCAGTGCATCAGGTCCTGCCGGGCTGTGAGCAGTACCGGACCCGAAGGGACGGTCCTGACCACGCCGGTCACTGTTCTGTCCCCTGTCCCGAGGCGGCAAAGGAGCTGACGCCGATGTTCAGGGCGTCGAACAGTTCGGTGAGGTCTGCCTGGGTGTACGTGAGGGCGGGAATCAGCTGAAAGCCCCGGGGCCCGGGATGCACGATTGCTCCGGCATCCCTGATGGACCTGATCAGCCGCGCGATCCCCTCACCGCTGGGCCAGTCTCCGTTGGCGTCAACGACATCGACGGCGCGGAAGCAGCCGCGGCCGCGGTGGGCTTGCACCTGCGGGACAGCCGCAGTCAGCCGTTCCAGTCCGGCGTCCAGTCCGGCCGCCACGTCCTTGGCGTTGGACAGTGCGTCCAGCCTGTCAAACTCGTCCAAAGTCGCCATGATGGCGGCCGCCGTCGGCGGAGTGCCGGCCTGGGTTTCCCCATGGGCAAACGTTTCGCCTGCACCTATGAAAAGCCGTGCTATGCGGGCCGAGACCAGGATGGCGGCGGCTGCGCAGGTTCCGTTGGTCAGGCCCTTCGAGGTGATGAGGACATCCGGGGCCTGTCGCCATTGCGAGGAGGCAAACATGCTTCCCGTGCGTCCAAACCCCGTGGCGACTTCGTCGGCAACAATGAGGAATCCGTGTTTCTCACGCAGCCGGATGAGCTCCGTCAGGAACTCGTCGGATACGGTGTAGGCACCGGTGCCCAGGACCGGTTCGATGACAACGGCAGCGATCCGGTCGCCCTGCAGTGCCATGAGCTGGTTCAGCTCGTCCGGAGTGTCGAAGGAAATGTGCCGGATGAGGCGTTGGTCCACGCCGTAAAGACGCTGCCCGAGGTCCTCGCCGGTGAGGGCGAAACTGCCGTAGGTCAGTCCGTGGTAGCTGCCCCGCAGCGATACGACGATCTGTTTTGCCGGGTACCGGTCCAGCCTCTGGGTCTGGCGGGCCAGCTTCATCACGACGTCGTTGGCAGCGCTTCCGGAGGTCGAGAAGATAACCCGGGCGTAGTCTTCCTCCCCGGCTGCCTGTATCAGGCGGGCGGAGGCGTTTTCCGCCTGGCTGCTCCAATAGCGGAACAGGGTCGCGTAGGAGGATTCGAGCAGGGCCTGGTTGACTGCCTCGGCAATGGCGGCATTGCCGTAGCCCAGATTCACATTCCACAGGCCGCTTGTGGCACAGAGCACTGCTGCACCGTCGGCGAACCGGATGCGGTGCCCCTGGGCGGATTCGATCTGCAGGTCGCCGGGATTATGCTCGGACAGCGGCAGCAAGGCAGGCCACAGGCGGCTAGGCATTTTCGCCTGCTTCCAGGATGACGATGTCATGAGCCGTTCCGGGGGTACTGACCGGATGCTGTGCGAACGTACGGAGGCCGGCCTCTTCCATCTCAGCCATGAGCTGCGCCGGAGGCAGGATCCTCACCGTGGTGCGGAAAACAGGAACGGCGGTTCCGGCCGGGCGCTCGTCCGGGATGACCGTGATTTCCCGGACGCTCCGGTCCCCGACAATGTGCTCGTACAACGTGTAGGGCCGGCCCTCCCTGTCGAACACTGCCTGTTCTGAATCGATCGGGGTACCCGCACGGGCGAGCTCCGGGTCACCGTCCGTCACGGTGGTCGAGAGGTAAAGCCGGCCCGAAGCGGTCAGAGCAGAGCGGATATTCCTGAAGAACCGGTTCCGCTGGGCTTCATTCAGGAGTGAAATTGAAACGCAGCCAAGAATTGCCGTATTGAACAGGCCCGGGCATCTTATGGTCGAAATATCACCATGAATGAGTGTCAGCCGCTCAGCCAGATGCGGGTATTCGCTCTCCAGCCGGCGTGTCAGGTGAGCCAGCATTGATTCCGAAATGTCCACGGCCGTCACCTCCTTGCCCATCGCAAGGAGCGGAAACGTGAAGCGCCCGGTACCGCAGGCCAATTCCAGGACAGGCCCCGAGGATTTGCGTGCAATGCTGATAATTTCCCGCAATTCATGTGCATCCTGGAGCGCGACTGCCTCGTACAGTCCCGCGCCCAGAGGATCATAAATGTCATGGAACTCCGCAGGGCCGTCCAGCTGCTCGATAATGGAGGCGGCGGTTCCGGAAACTGATGCCGTCAGCATGGATTACCTCGTCACCGTCGATTCAATGTCGAAATGCACACCCTGGGCTGAAAACTGCTCCCGAATGCGGTTGATAGCCTGTTCCGCCGCACTCACGCCGCAGCCCAGCAAGTCGCCGGCCGCTTCGCCGGTGACCCTCGGAATGGCCAGCATGATGTCCACAACGCGTGCCGCGTCCGTGCCCAGCCGGTAGGTTCGGGAGCTCCGCGGATCATGGAGGTGAGCGCCCATGGCGCTGTACAGAAGAACCGGCCGGTCGGGGGCAAGCTGTCCCTCATCGGACCGCATGGAGCTCAGGCCCGGGACCAGATGCCCTCCAAACCCTGCCACCCGCATGGCCGCCATCCCCCTGGCGGAGGCGAAGCGAAGCGCCTCCACTACGTGCAGATAACGCGGCAGCCATGGCCTGGCCGAGGCTTCGTGTGCCTCATGAGTGCTGAACCTGCTTGCCCACGCTTCCGGACCGTCGGCCAGATACCCGAGCGGCAGTCCGAACGGGGAGGTGCTGACGTGCCGGTCAGCGGAAACATAGATGGAGTGCAGTGCTTTGTCGCCTTGCGGGCCAACAGTGGCTGCGGGATCCCCCAGCACGGCCTGGGGATGGATGAGATGATCGCGGAAACCGCCCGTTTGAAACGAATGGTCTGCGTCTCGAAAAAAGGCGGTCCGGTCGGCATCACCGGTAATCCAAAGTACGGTTGGACCGGCTACCGGAACAAACTCGGCCAGTGCGTAGGTTTGCTGCTGAAGATAAAAATCCGGGCCAAACCGGACATCGCTGTCCGGCTCTTTGAAGTCGCCCTGAAAGGTGAACAAGGAAACTTCACTCCCCAATTCTTCCGGCACTATCTGGCCTTCAGGGTAAAAAGCAACCGATACTCCCTGCATGAAACCGCTGTTTCTCAGCGGCTCGAGGAGGTCAGCCGACTCCAGCACGGCAATTTTTGTCTGATGGTCATCGACGGGCCGGTTCTGCGCCCATAACATCAGGCTGGTGGCCATTCTTTGGTTCGATTCGCTCACGAGAGATAAATCTAACGACTTTAATTACTCGCCGGGGGGGTATTTGGAAAACATAAGGTGAACCGTTTCCGACCTTTCGGCGGGAGCCCTCGTGCGGATCACCACAGCCTCGCCGGCTTGCGGAGGCGGCGTCAAGGAAGACTTGACATCGCCACAGGTGTCAAGATTTGATTGACACATGAATCCAAACGCTGCACGTATCGGAATTATGTCCTTGACCGGCGTCATCCTGGCCCTGTCGGGCATGCTGCTGTCCTACGTCTCCACCCAGTCCGCAAACGGTCCGCAGTGGCTGCCGCTGGTTGCCGGAGCTTTGCTGATGCTCGCCGGCGCCGCTGCAGTCAGCATGGCAATCCATCTGCAGCGAGGCGGGCAGAAGCAGTGACAGCTCCCGGCGGGGACCTCGCGGCGCAGATTGCCGATGCCTTCGCAACCGCGACCGCCGGGACATCGGACCGCCTGACCGAGGACCCGGACGCCTATCTGGAGCTGATTGCAGCGGCGGCCCAGGCGCACGAACAAACACGCACGCTGCTGCAGTCGACCGTGGTGTCCGCCCGGAACGCGGGACACAGCTGGGATCAGATCGGCCGCCGCCTGGGGATCAGCAGGCAGGCCGCCCAGCAGCGGTTCGGCCGCGGCGAAGCGCAGGGCACCGGGGACGAGGCCGCAACCAAGCGGCTGTGGCCCGTGACCGTTTTCACCGAAATGGACGCGCTCAACCGGGAGGGCCGGCACGGCTGGCACTCCATCGGCTTCGGCGTGCAGTCACACACCCTGGAACTGTCCGCAGAACAGTGGGAGCACAGGCGCGTGATAGCGACCACGGGAAACCTGCGCAGCGCCGAAGCGGACGGCTGGCAGCGGATCGGCGAGACGTCCTTCCCCTGGGCGTACTTTGCACGGCCGACGGGCAAACCCGCACTGCCGCAGAACGGATAGTACGACGTCGGCAGCCAGACCGGGTGCAACACGCGGGCGTCACTTGCGGGCAGCCGCGGCGGCGTGCCTGCCCACTCCGCGAAGCCGTACACCTACGGGCGAATCGCGGTTTCGTCCGCCCTCCGTATCCGTCGACGAACCGGGTTGGGGGACCCGCCGAAGAACCAGGCAGGAACCGTTTGGGGGAACTGCTCCAGCCGTCGGCCAGGCCTCCGCGATCAAGCAGCCGATCCGGCGGCCTCGCCGTTCAAGCCGCCCGCCAGGCCTTCGCGGCACCGCAGGCTCGCGGGCCGAACCGGCCGCATGTGCGGACGCTACGTGATGTCGGAGCTAATTGCACCGGCCGGTGAAACAGCCGGGCCACGATGTAACCGCACCGTTACATACGATGTATCAATTCACCTCCAATTGCGGTAAGCGGTGCATGCCATACTTCTTGAAGCGCCCTTCGCCTCTCCCTGCCCCCCCAAGAGTGAGAGTCGAAGGGCCTTTATTTGTCCCGGCCGCCGCCGATGCGCCATGACTGCAGCCCGCCTCCCCCCTCAGCCCCTCAGGTCGCCGAAGACCTGGCCGACGCTGCGCAGGCACTCACCGACCCTCTGGTCCTGGCTGGCAGAAGTGCGTTATCCGCAGTCAGCCGATAACGGCGCATACGTAAGCCCGGGTGGGGAGCGATTTCTGCCGGTTCTCCGGCTCCTGTATCTCTGGGTCCCTCGCGTGCGGATTCGTGACCCTGCCTGATGTTCTGGCTGGTTCTTCGCCTGGGGTCGGGATCAGTCGGATCCCCGGCGTTCCGGCTGGCTGGGCGCGGCTGGCGGATCATGGGCTGGTCCATCAACGGGAATCTCACCGGCCTGACCGACGAGATTGCCACCCTTCGAGGCATCTCACCATGTCCGGTTCCTCAGCACCGGGGTACCGGCAGCGCAACCAAAAGGAATACATCCACTGGCACAACACCGAAAGAATCTCGACAAAGCCTGAAGGACTGAGCCCGGTGCAATACCGTGCTCAGTCCCGCGCAGCCCAGGCACTTGCTTAGCCAGTCCAACTTTCGGGGCCCAATTCACCCTTGCTCTCTCCGGCCAGCGCCGTGCCACGGCCTAAGGGGTCCGGTAAGAACCCCATGCCTGATGCCCGGTCCCGGGTGGTGACAGCTGCCATCGCACGCTCGGGCTTAGCCGCGTGTACCCTCCAGTGCGTCGAGGATCAGGTCCAGTCCGTAGGCGAATTCGTTGCCGTAGTCGTAGCCGGGCTGCAGGGCAACCTCGGTCGCGATTTCGACCATGTGCGGGTACTCGCCGGTAGCGAAGTGCTCCATGATCGGTCGGGCAGCCTCGGCGACGGATTCCTGGCCTGCCAGCGGCAGACCGGCTTCCTGCAGCGCGAACCCGTAGATGTAGCTGTCAAGCAGCGAATAGGCGTGGGCTGTCTGCTGCACCGAAAATCCGCCGGCGCGCAGGGTCGCCAGCGTGGCTTCGTGGTGCTTGAGCGTTGCCGGCCCTGGCGCCTTTCTGGATTCGAGCAGTCCGACCGCCCAGGGATGCCGGCGCAGCACTTCCCGCGCGGAGTGGGCCCGGCGGCGCATCTCCGCTTTCCAGTCGGCCCCGGGCCGTGGCGGTTCGATCTCGGTGAAGACGAGATCCACGAGGCCGTCCAGGATCTCTTCCTTGTTGGCCACGTAGTAGTAGAGCGTCATCGGCTTGGTGCCCATGTCCTGGGCGAGCGAGCGGATCGACAACGCGCTGATGCCGTGCCGGTCGGCGAGGGCGAGGGCCGCCTGCAGTACCTTGTCCCGGCTCAGCCGGCTGCGCTCCTGCACGTTCGCATCATGTTCCCTGGGCATTCGTACTCCTGCCTCTAGCGTGTTAGTACATCGTACGATACTCTCCTCGTACAGCGTACTAAAAACGGCCTGACCGTCTTGAGAGGACAAGTAGCGATGACACAGGAAAGACGATCCCTGGAGCAGCATGACTCCGACGTGGCACCCCGGGAGGGCACAATGCGCGCCATCGGCCAGGACATATACGGTTCAGCCGACGTCCTGCGCCCGGGCCGCGCTGCCATACCCGCGATCAAAGCCTGGGAGGTGCTCGTCCAAGTGCGGGCAGCCGGGGTGGACCGCGGTGTCTGGCACATGATGACCGGCACGCCCTACCTGGGCCGTCTGGCCTTCGGCATCCGGAAACCCAGGAACCAGGTGCTTGGACTGGACCTGGCCGGAACCGTTGTCGCAGTTGGTTCCGCAGTGACGCGGTTCTGCGTGGGCGATGAGGTGTACGGAAGCGGCAGCGGGTCGTTCGCTGAATACGCTGCGGCCCCGGAGGACAAGCTCGCCGCCAAGCCTGCCGCCCTGTCCTTCGAGCAGGCCGCGGCCGTGCCGGTGTCCGCGGTCACCGCGCTGCAGGGTCTGCGCGACGCCGGGCGGATCCGGCAGGGGCAAAGCGTGCTGGTCACCGGCGCGTCAGGGGGCGTCGGCAGCTTCGCGGTCCAGCTGGCCAAGGCCTTCGGGGCCGAGGTCACCGGCGTCTGCAGCTCCGGGAAGCTGGACTTCGTCCGGTCCCTCGGCGCCGAGCACGTCATCGACTACACCCGTGAAGACTTCGCCGAAGGCACCCGCCGCTGGGACCTTATCCTGGACATTGCCGGCAATCCCTCCATCGCCCGTCTGCGCCGCGCCCTCACAAAGGAGGGGACCGCAGTCATCACCGGCGGGGAAGGTGCAGGCAAGATCACCGGAGGCATCGGCCGGCAGCTGGGGGCCCTGGCCTTGTCGCTGTTCGTCCGTCAGCGGCTGACCATGTTCCTCGGCCTGGTCCGCTCATCCGACCTCGACCAGCTCACCGAACTCATCGAAGCGGGCAAAGTGACGCCGGCACTCGACCGGACCTTCCCTCTCGCCGATGCGGCAGATGCCATCCGCTATCTGGAGGCCGGGAAGGCACGCGGAAAAGTCGCGCTCACAGTCTGAGTCCACTTCCTTAGCGGAACCTGGCCCTGCCGCACACGCCCCTCCGAAAGAAGAAAACCATGCCGCAATCGGTGCCCAACGCAACCCCTCCAACTCTCAGCCCAGCCACCAAACCGCTGCGCTTACCCTGCCTGACTGCTGGTTTCGCGCTCCTGCTAATGGCCATACTCGCCGGCGTCGGCAACTTCGCACTTCTGGCGCCGCTCCTCTCACTGGCTGACCCTGCGCAGGCCGCTGCTGCCATTGCCGGCGCCGAAGGGCAGTTCCGCCTCGGCGTTGCCTGCCTGGCCGCCGTGGTCGTGCTTGACGTCATCGCCGCCGGAGCGTTGTTCGAAGTGTTCGCCTCCGTAAACCGAAGCGTGTCGATGGTAGCCGCCTGGTTCAGGGTCGCATATTCGGCCGTCTTCCTGGCCATGATCTGCGGACTCCTGGAAGTGCCCGCACTCGGTGACCAGGGAAATCAGGTCCTGATCGCGGTCAATGCGTTCACCAGCGGCTGGAAGGTCAGCCTCATCCTCTTCGCATTCCACCTGCTGCTGATCGGGTACCTGGCCTACCGGTCCGGCTTCATGGCGAAAATCTTCGGCGTGCTGCTTGCAGTGGCGGGTCTCGGATACCTCGTTGACGGATTCGTCTCGATACTAGCCCCGGAGGACTCCCTCGGCTTCTCCGGATTCGCTTTCGTGGGTGAAGTAACCCTCATCTTCTGGCTCCTCATCAGGGGGCGCAAAGCTCGCGCGTATCAGGAGAAGGAAAGCCCGATGATTCCGGCGAGCTGAGCCGGACGGGATTCGATTCACTCGTACCCGGCAGGTGGGGCGGCCAGCTCCTGGCGCACCCTCGACGGGCGGCCGGCCGCTGGCCACACCCCGTACGACGGCCCCACCCACACTGCCCCGTTGCCTCCTGAAACGCAGGCACGGAAATGTACCGGGGGTAAACCCCTGCGTCACCTGCCGGTAACCACTGACTGCCAGAACAGATCCGCCACGGCCTTCAGCCCATGGCACCATTCTTCCCCCGGAACGGAACCGGCAGCTCCGCACCGGCCGATAATCGCATCAGATGCAATCCGGTCAGCACGTTTGCCCCGCCAAAGAAGAGCCGATTCGGGCAGCTCACCACACCGAAGCCGTCCTGCGGCGTATTCCCTTCAGGAACTGTCCGTGATCCGAGCCGCTCCGGAGCAGTTCAGAAAAACATGGGGAAACTACTTTCCATATGGCAAGTAGTTGGCGTAGTGTAGTTGCAGGCCGTCCGGCCCGTTCACAGCCAGCGGAGGAGCCCCCGATGACAAGCGACCCTTCCCACCAGTCACGCCGCAGCCTGGATGAGCAGCTGCGGGCAGCCGAAGCCGGCGGAAGCGGCGGCGCACGCATCTCACGCTCCGCAGACCTTGCCGGGGCCCGCTATGCCCGCGTCATCGCCGCCCTGATGGCGCTGTACCTGCTGGTAGTCGTCTACGTTTATCCGCAGGACATACTCTGGCTGGACATCGCGGCCACGGCGGTCTTCGGCGCCGGCATGGTCGGCACCTGTGTCCGGTACGGGCGGCGGCGGCGCGCCTCCGGCCTGGGCTGGTCCAAGCGGTATTCGGCCGGCTTTGCGCTCAGCGCCGGGCTCTTCGGGCCGGGGATGGTGCTGCTGGAGCTGACCGATTCGCGTGCCGCGTGGCTCTGGATCCCCTATGCCGCATTGACCGGGCTGCCGCTTTTGGTGGCCGGCCTGATGCGCAGCGCCCGATGAGCGCCGAGAACGCGTCCACCCATCCCAGGCTCCAACTGGACGAATACCTGAGCCTGCCGGTCCGGCTGAGCATCGTGGCCGCCCTGGCCCGGGTGGATGACGCCGAGTTCGGCACGGTGCGCGACGCCATCGAGGTCAGCGACCCGGTGCTCAGCAAGCAGATCGGAATTCTTGAGGCAGCCGGATACGTCAACGCCAGGAAGGGGTACGTCGGCAAGCGCCCCCGCACCTGGCTGAGCCTGACCGATCAGGGGCGCACGGCACTGCAACGGCACCTGAAAGCCCTGCACGCACTCATCGCCGACCTGTGAGCGCCGGAAACACCGGCCACTCCCACGGCAGCCCAGAGCATGCCACAGCCAAAGGACCACCACTGAGTTCCCGATCCGGCCAGGCGACGCCACAGCGGTGCAGGACATCTCTCATGATCCGTCCTCTGCTGAAGGTCTTCGCGAGGCGGGTTGTTGATCATTCCCAGACGGTGCCAGGCCTGATCACGGTGAACATCCGCGGCCCCTTGGGAGCGGTCCGGATCCGGGTGCGACGGCCGGCGGCACTGACCGTGCCCGAAAGGGGCTTTGACGGCGCTTCATCAGGGCTGGGTAAGGTGCGGGTGCTTCCCCGCCCCGCACGAGGTCCGGACCCCGGTACACGCCCGTCCTCTCATCGGGAAGCTGCTGC
>NZ_JBNHIC010000043.1:0-31498 GCF_059092905.1 Arthrobacter sp. B0427-1-12
CGATTCGGCGGCCATCGCCGTCGTCTGCGCTCTGGCCACGGTCCTGACGGTGCCCCTGCTGCCCAGCGGCCTGCCCATCCTGGTGGCTGCCGCGGTGCCCGGCAGCCCGGGTTTAAAGCTCCCCCGGCCTTAGGACTCGGAATCCACTTCCGGCTCGTTCACCGGTTCAGCTTCGGCCGACTCTTCCGCTTCGACGATTTCGACGCCGGCCACCGCTTCGTCGGCTTCGGCTGCTTCAGTGCCGGCCTGCACCGGCTCCGCGGCTGCCTCCTGATCGGCTTCCTGGGCCGCTACATCTTCCGGCCGGACCCGTTCCGCCCAGGGCACCCATTCCGGTGCCAGCAGGGAACGTTCGGACGGCAGCAATCCGATTTCGCAGACCGTGGCGTTCTTGCCCCGCGGTACGCGCGACAGCGTTGCGAACCACTGCCAGCCGACATAGCCCGGCACTCGTGCCTCGAAACGGTGGGTGACGAGGCGGTCACCGTCTGCGACGGCTCCTGCATAGTCACCAACCTGCGCTGCAGGCGCAAGCTGCAGCACGCCGTCGCGCGCTGTTTCGACGGCGGCGGCTAGCAGGGCGTCCAGTTTCGGCTTCCGCGAAGCAGCACGACGGCGCGCGGCCGGCACCGCCTCAGGCTCCGTTGAGGGCGCGGCCTCCGCCACGCCCTCCGCAGTTGCGTCCCCCACTGCTGTTTCCGTGCCGGCCTCCCCTGTCCTGGTTTCCGTATCAGTCACGTCTGTGTACCTCAGAGATCAATGTCGTCGGCTACCGCGCGGAGCACCGTGGCCACCTTCTTGGCGTGTGCCTTCTCCGGGTAACGTCCCTTGCGCAGGCCGTTGGAAATGCCGTCGAGGAGCTTGATCAAGTCCTCGGTGATGATAGCCAGGTCCTCGGCGGACTTGCGCTTGGCCTTGGCCACGGACGGCTGGGCTTCCAGGATGCGGGCGGACAGCGCCTGGGCGCCCTTCCGGCCCGCGGCGACGCCGAACTCCATCCGAGTGCCGGCCTTGACCTCGGTCACGCCGGCAGGAAGGGCGGATGCGTGCAGGAACACTTCCTGGCCTTCGTCGGTGGCCAGGAAACCAAATCCTTTTTCGGAGTCGTACCACTTGACTTTGCCGATGGGCACTTCGATTACCTCGTTCTTAGCTACGTTGTGCAGTGATGGCGCCCACTGCTGCGTTCCACGGATCCCGCGCGGCTCTTCGTCCGGTTCGTGCGATGGTCTCCGGAGCGTTAGGTGTACTCCCGGTCAACCCGCCAGCCATCAAACTGCCGGCCAAGCAGCAACGGGCAAATCTTTACCGTCTAGATTATCGCGGATTCCCCCTCGCTTGGCTTTGTGACCCCATTGTCCGCTGTTAGCGTTATTCCATGAGCAGCACAGCACCGACTCCCCGTTCCGGCAACACCGGCGGCACAACCGAGGGCAGGACACAGCCTTCCGGCGGGACCACGGCGGTTGCACGGATTGCAGGCATCCTGGCCGCCGTTGCGGTGGTCTCACTGGCCATCGTCCTGGTCGGCGAACTGTTCGGCGCACAGCTGTGGCCCGGGTTCGTCTGGATCGTGCTGCTGGCCTTCCCGCTCGCCTTCATCCTGCTCGGCGGCTTGGTCATCGCCAGCATCCGCCACCGCCGGTCTGTCTGAACTCCCCCGCGAGAAAGCGGGGGTGTTCCGCTGAAGCGGTTCCGGAACCACATCAGCGGAGCGAAGCCGCTTCCCCGTGCCGGAGGGGGTGCGTGACGGCGTCGGACGATGCCGCCGCCCCGCGGCGGTACCGTTAACCTGATGTCCTCTATCCGCGCGCTCGCCTCAGATTTGGCTGCCCGCAGCGATGATCAGCTGCGGGCGCTGCTGAAGGCCCGTCCGGACCTCGGCCTGCCGCCGGTCCCGGATTTTGCTGCCCTGGCCGCCCGGGCCTCCACCAGCATCAGTGTCCAGCGGGCCCTGGAGAATCTCACCCGTCCGCAGCTGACCGTCCTCGAAGCGGCAGTCCTGACCACCAATGAGGACACGGGGCACAGCACGTCCGCGGCCGGCCTCAAGCAGCACCTCGGCGGTGCCACGGCGAAGACCCTGGATGCCGTGCTGTCCGGGCTGCACGCGCTTGCCCTGCTCATCCGGGCTGCGCCGCCTCCGGAGGAGCAATCGCCGGCGGCGTCCCGCCGGAAGCACTACCTGCCGGTCGGCACCATCAAGGACGCCCTTGGCCCCTACCCGGCCGGGCTCGGCAGGCCGTTCTCCGCCCTCGCCGCCTCGCATCCAGTCTTCGGCGGGCACGCCGTCGGAATCGTGGCGCAGCTGCGCGCCGCCGGCTACCCCCTCGCGCCGGCCGACACCCCAGCCGCGGCTGCTGCCGCCCTCGGCAGCTGGGTCGCGGACCGCGGGAACTGGGAGCAGCTGATGTCCCAGGCCCCGCCGGCCACCGGCGAGCTGCTGGCGCGCTTCCGGACGGCCGCCGTCGGCGCGGTTCCGGACGCGCTGCGCCGGTCCTCGGTGGCGGAAACCAGCGGCGCGGACGCGGCGCCGGTGGACTGGCTGCTGGCGCGGGGGCTGCTGGCGCCCCTGGATGCCGGGCATGTGGAACTCCCCCGGGAGGCGGGGATCGCCGCCCGCAGCCACCTGATCGCGGAAGAGCTACAGCTGGAACCGCCGCGTCCGGCCCTGCGCACCACGCGCAACACAGTGCGGGACAATGCCGCCTACGCCGCGGTCGCGGACACTCTGCGCCTGCTGACCGAGGTGCTCAGCCTGGCCGCCGCGCAGCCGGTGACCACCCTGCGCTCCGGAGGTGTCGGAGTCCGCGAAGTCCGGCGGCTCGCCGACGGGCTGCGCATCGAACAGCAGCTGGCCAGCTGGCTGCTGGAACTGGCCGCCGGAGCCGGCCTGCTGGTGCTCGACGTCGATACCTCCCGCTGGGTGGTCCCCTCCGCCGGTCTGGACTGGACCATGCTGGACCGGCACCTCCAGTGGCTGGAGGTGGTGCGCTCCTGGTATGAGAGCGACCGGGCGCCGGCGCTGGTCGGCGAGGCGCTGTCCACCGGCGGCGCCATCAACGTCCTGGCCGCGGAAGCCCACCGGCCCGAGGCCCCAATGGTACGCCGCCGGCTGCTGCTGGCGATGGCCGACCTGGCCGCGGAACAGCTGCCGGACGGGAACGACGGCGGCTCCTCCCCCGCGCCGTCTGCCGCCGACGTCGTTGGCCGGCTGAGCTGGCACCAGCCCCGGCTGCAGCGCCGCTTCAGCCGCCTGGTCCCGGGGATGCTGGCCGAAGCCGCGCACCTGGGGCTGATCGGTTCCGGCGCGCTGACCGCGCTGGGCGAGCTGGCCGCGGCCACGCGGTTCGAGGAGGCCGCCGCCGTCCTGGCGGACAAACTGCCGCCGCCGCTGAGCCATTTCATGCTCCAGGCGGACCTGACCGCCGTCGCACCCGGCTACCTGGAACCGGCGGTGGCGCGGGAACTGGCACTGCTGTCGACGGCGGAGGGCCAGGGACCGGCGGCCATCCACCGGTTCTCCGCGCAGTCGCTGCGGCGCGCCCTCGACGCCGGCCAGGACGCGGCAGCCATCCTCGACTTCCTCACGCGGCACTCGGCCACCGAGGTTCCGCAGCCGCTGCGCTACCTGGTGGAGGACACGGCAGCCCGGCATGGCAGGCTGCGGGTAGGACCGGCGTCGAGCTACCTGCGCAGCGACGACGACGCCGCGCTGGGCACCCTGCTGGCGGACCCCCGGACCGCCGCCCTGGGGCTGGTCAAGGTGGCCCCGACCGTCGTCGTGTCCCGGGCCGGCGCCGCGGAACTGCTGGAGACCCTGCGGGAACTTGGCTACGCGCCGGCCAGGGACCCGGCTGCCGGCAGCACCGGTCCGGCAGGGGCTGCGCTGGGCGCGGCCGGAAGCCAAGGGGCAGCCGGCGCCTTCCCGCGGCCCGCCGTGTCCGGTCCCCGGGCCACTTCGTGGTCGCTGAGCGATGACGATATCGCGGCACAGCTGGCCGCGCTGCGTGCCTCTGCCGCTGCCCGGAAGGAGCCGGGCCGGGCTGGCCGGCAGCCGGCGGGCGGTGTGGCAGCGGGCGGGGTAGCGGCCAGTGAAAGCGGGCCGCTGATCGGGCTGGAGACCCTCCGCAAGGCCATCCGGCTGAAGAGCCGTGTCAGGATGGGCATTGTGGACCAGCAGGGGAATCACCGCCAGGAAATCCTGGTTCCCCTGTCCGTGGCAGGCGGCCGGGTCCGCGTATACGACGCCGGCAAAGACGTAGAGCGTGTGGTGTCTATCCACCGCGTCATGGATGTGGAACTTGTTGAGGACTGAACGCAGATGACCGACGGACCGCTGATTGTCCAGAGCGACAAAACCATCCTGCTGGAGGTGGACCATGGGCAGGCCACCGAGGCGCGCCATGCCATCGCCGCCTTCGCAGAACTGGAACGGGCACCCGAACACGTCCACAGCTACCGCATCACCCCGCTGGGGCTGTGGAACGCCCGGGCCGCGGGACTCGACGCCGAGCAGGTCCTGGACACGCTGCTCAAGTACTCCCGGTTTCCCGTACCGCACGCGCTCCTGATCGACATCGAGGAAACCATGTCGCGCTACGGCCGGCTGCGGCTGGAGAAAGACCCGCAGCACGGCCTGGTCATGCGTACCGACGATTATCCGGTGCTGGAGGAAGTCCTCCATGCCAAGAAGATCCAGCCGCTGCTGGGCCCGCGCATCGACGGGGAGACAGTCGTCGTCCATGGCTCCCAGCGCGGCCAGCTCAAGCAGCTGCTGCTCAAGCTCGGGTGGCCCGCCGAGGACCTCGCCGGTTATGTCGAGGGCACCCCGCATCCGATCCTGCTCAATGAGTCCAAGGAGCCCGGCGGCTGGCAACTGCGGCCGTACCAGAAGGTAGCCACGGAGAACTTCTGGGCCGGAGGGTCCGGCGTCGTCGTTCTTCCCTGCGGTGCCGGCAAGACACTGGTGGGCGCCGCGGCGATGGCGACCAGCCAGACCACCACCCTGATCCTGGTCACCAATACCGTGTCCGCGCGGCAGTGGAAGGAAGAACTGCTGAAACGGACCTCGCTGACGGCCGATGAGATCGGCGAGTACTCGGGCGCGGTGAAGGAAGTGCGGCCGGTGACCATCGCCACCTACCAGGTCCTGACCATGCGCCGGGGCGGGCTGTACCCGCATCTGGAGCTGCTGGACGCCAATGACTGGGGCCTGATCATCTACGACGAGGTCCATCTGCTTCCCGCGCCGATCTTCCGGATGACCGCGGACCTGCAGGCCCGCCGCCGGCTGGGGCTGACCGCCACACTGGTGCGGGAGGACGGCCGCGAAGGCGAGGTTTTTTCGCTGATCGGGCCCAAGCGCTACGACGCGCCCTGGAAGGACATCGAAGCGCAGGGCTATATCGCCCCGGCAGACTGCGTGGAAGTCCGTGTGGACCTGCCGCGGGACGAACGCGTGGCGTATGCGATGGCCGAGGATGCGGACAAGTACCGCCTGTGTGCCACCTCGGAGACCAAGACCGGCGTGGTGGAGCGGCTGGTGGTGTCCCACAGCGGCGAGCAGTTGCTGGTGATCGGCCAGTACATCGACCAGCTGGACGAGATCGGCCAGCGCCTGGACGCCCCGGTCATCAAGGGCGAGACCTCGGTGAAGGAACGGCAGCGGCTCTTCAATGCGTTCCGGGCCGGCGAAATCCACACGCTGGTGGTGTCCAAGGTCGCCAATTTCTCCATCGACCTGCCCGAGGCCTCCGTGGCCATCCAGGTCTCCGGTTCCTTCGGGTCCCGGCAGGAGGAGGCCCAGCGGCTGGGCCGGCTGCTGCGGCCCAAGTCCGACGGCCGGTCCGCACGCTTTTACACGCTGGTCGCCCGGGACACCCTGGACCAGGACTTCGCGGCCAAGCGCCAGCGTTTCCTGGCCGAGCAGGGGTACGCGTACACCATCATGGACGCCGCGGACATCGGCAAAGACAGCTGAGGGCTGCTGCCGGTGAACCCGGACGTGCTTGAATACGTGTGACCGGCACCGCGCAATGTCCGTTTCGCGGTGGACGCAGTTCGGCGGAAGAGAGTCCGTGATGGCACCCAAACCCCTAGGCAAGTTCGAGAAGTACCTGATTCAGGAATTCTTCGACGACTACCGCGAAGGCCTGATTTCCCGGCGCACCTTCACGCGGCGGGTAGCGCTGATCACAGGCACCATGGCCTCAGCCGCATCCGCCATGCTGGCGGTCGGCTGCGCGCCCAACGAGGTCCCGGAGGCGACGGATCCGATTCCCGAACCGGATACTCCGACGACGGCCCCGGAAGTCCCGGGCGAACCGGTGCCGGGCGCGCGCAGCCCGCTCTCCGTTCCGGAAGGTGACCCGGACCTGGAAACCGGCAACGTCTCCTTCCCCAGCCAGGGCGCCGACATCACCGGCTACCTCGCCCGCCCTGCCGCCGACGGGGCCTACCCCGCGGTGCTGGTCTGCCATGAAAACCGCGGCCTGACTCCGCACATCCGGGATGTCGCCCGGCGCTTCGCCAAGGAAGGCTACGCCGCGCTGGCAGTGGACCTGCTCTCCCGCGAGGGCGGAACCGACGCCCAGGACCGCGATGCCGTGCCCAGCCTGCTCACGGATGCCGGAGCGGACCGCCACGTGGGCGATTTCCAGGCTGGCTTCGAATACCTGATCACCCAGGACTTCGTCGATCCGCAGCGGATCGCGATGAACGGCTACTGCTTCGGCGGCGGCATCACCTGGCAGGCCGCCACCCAGATGTCCGGTCTCAAGGCTGCAGCCCCGTTCTATGGACCGGCACCGGAGCTGTCCCAGGTTCCCAATATCCAGGCCGCGGTGTTTGGGGTGTACGCCGAGCAGGACGAGCGGATCACCAGCGGCGTGCCGGAACTGGAAGCGGCGCTGCAGCAGGCCGGAACCGTCCACGAGCTGAAGATCTATCCCGGCGTCAACCACGCCTTCCACAATGACACCGGCGACCGCTATGTGGAGGCCCAGGCTCTGGAGGCGTGGAATGACATGCTGGCCTGGTTCGAGCAGCAGCTTCCGGGCCTTCCGGATACGTAGAAAGTGGGCGAGCCCAGCTGCGGACCGCACAGCCGGGACGCATATTACTTCCAAGAACCTCCCAAGGTGCTCCTAGACTTTTCCCAGAAAAGCGGAGCACCATGGGAAGGTGAAGAAAAATGCACCCGAAGCCAAGCTCCTGGTCGTCGACGACGAGCCCAATATCCGTGAGCTGCTCTCAACCTCCCTGCGTTTCGCCGGGTTCGACGTCGTTGCTGCTGCCAACGGGCGCGACGCCCTTGCCGCCGTCGAGGAGTACAACCCGGACCTCGCTGTCCTGGATGTCATGCTTCCGGATATGGACGGATTCACGGTCACCCGCCGGCTGCGCGCCTCGGGCAGGCATTTCCCCGTCCTGTTCCTGACGGCGCGGGACGACACCGAGGACAAGGTCACCGGCCTGACGGTCGGAGGCGATGACTACGTCACCAAGCCCTTCAGCCTGGATGAAGTCGTGGCGCGCATCCGCGCCGTGCTGCGGCGCACCCAGCCCTTCGACGACGAAGGCGCCGTCATCCAGGTCGATGATCTGGAACTGGACGACGACGCGCATGAGGTCCGCCGTGCAGGCGAAACCATTGAACTGTCCCCGACCGAGTTCAAGCTGCTGCGCTACCTGATGATGAACCCCAACCGGGTGCTCTCCAAGGCCCAGATCCTGGACCATGTCTGGGAATACGACTTCAACGGGGATGCCTCCATCGTCGAGTCCTACATCTCCTATCTGCGCCGCAAGATCGACAGCAAGCCCAATGCCCCCGCCCTGATCCAGACCAAACGGGGTGTTGGATACCTGCTGCGCTCGTCTGAGAAGCGCTAGACCTTGATCAACCTCTGGAAATCCGCGTCGCTGCGCACCCAACTGGTGGCGATCATGTCCATCCTCATGGTGGTGGCCGTGGGGATCACCGGGCTGCTGACTATTTCCATGCTGCGCCAGAACCTCATCAACAGCATGGACCAGGACATCCGAAACAATGCCCAAGCCGTCTCCAACTACGTCTTCGGCATCTCGGAAACCACGGACAGTTCCCTGCTGCGCTATTACGGGGCGCTCCTGAACAACAGCGGCACCGTGCTGCGGCCAACGGTCGAGCAGTCGGCCACCCAGGATGTTCCGGACCTGCGCGGGCTAGATCTGGAGGCCGCCAGGGCCAGTGAAAAGCCCGTACCGGTTCCGGGGACCCTGCCGGACAGCCAGGGCTGGCGCGTCCAGATCTTCGGGCTCCAGGACAGCCAGGGCTACATGGCAGTGGGCCTGCCGATGGCCACGGTCAATGACCCAGTGGATGAGACGGCCGCCCTGATCCTGACCGTCGGGCTGGCATCGACCGTCTTCGCCTCCGCCGTCGCCTACCTTGCGGTCACCCGGTCCTTCCGGCCGCTGGTCCGCATGGAGAAGACCGCCTCGGCCATCGCCAACGGCGATCTGTCACGCCGCGTCGAGGTGGAGAATCCGGCCACGGAGGTGGGCCGGCTCTCCCGCTCAGTCAACACCATGCTCTCCCACATCGAGGGAGCCTTTGCAGCCCGCGTCGAGTCGGAGAAGAAGATGCGCCGCTTCGTCTCCGACGCTTCCCATGAGCTCCGGACACCGCTGGTCACCATTCGCGGTTTCTCCGAGCTGTACCGGCATGGCGGACTACAGACGGAGGAGGATGTCGCCAAGGCCATGGGCCGGATCGAGGGCGAAGCAACCCGAATGGGCCAGCTGGTGGAGGACCTGCTCACCTTGGCCCGCATCGATGAGCAGCGCCCGCTGGAATCCAAGCCGGTGGACCTGCTGGTGCTCGGCACGGACGCGGCGATGGATGCCCGGGTCAGCGCCCCGGACCGCCAGGTCAAGGTGATCGGGCTCGACGGCGGTCGCGCCCGGAGCGCCCCGACGGTCGGCGACGAGGCGCGCCTGCGCCAGGTCATGGCGAACCTGGTCACCAATGCGCTGCGCTACACGCCGGAAGGCACGCCGATCGAAATCGCCGTCGGTGTGGAGCCTGTCATCGACAACCGCAAGGATTCGATCATCGAAGTCCGCGACCACGGCCACGGCATCTCCGAGGAAGAGGCATCCCGGGTCTTCGAACGCTTCTACCGTGCGGATACGTCGCGGACGCGTGAAACGGGCGGTACGGGACTCGGGCTCGCCATCGTGGCGGCCCTGGTGGCCCAGCACGACGGCACCGTCCGGATCCTGGAGACCGACGGCGGCGGGGCCACCCTGTCCATCCGGCTCCCCTACAGCGACGCTGACGAAACCGCCCAGTCCGAAACGACCATTCCTCCACAGCCGCGGCACCGGCCCGGTTTTCCACAGTTCCGCCGTTAGCCCGGACGCGGACCTCCCCGGGCGCCTAGCCTCGAAGTGTCAGGTACACCGATCACTTCCGAACATTTCGAATGGCTCCCAGGAGGAACCCCATGGCAACTTTCCATGTAGACAGTGAGGCACTCGCCGCCAAGAGCAGCGAGGTCCAGTGCACCATCGACCGTATCCGGACCGAGGTCTCGGCGATGCAGGGCGGGCTGCGCGAGCTGGAGGCCATGTGGACCGGTCAGGCCGCAGCCAATTTCCAGCAGCTCATCACCGAGTGGCACGCCACCCAGCTGAAGGTGAAGGAATCCTTGGCCAGCATCAATGCGGCCCTCTCGCAGGCCTCCCAGCAGTACGCCAGCGCGGAGGACGCCAACGCCTGCCTCTTCATGGCGTAACACCCGCCCCCGCGTCTTCTCCCCCGCTGCCCCGGTGGTTGAGGGAGCGAGGAACGAGCGAGTCGAAACCCCGGTCCCCGGCAAGTAGGCTGAAGCGTGGCCATTCTGATCGATCCGCCCTCGTGGCCCGCCCACGGGACCCTCTTCTCGCACCTGATCTCGGATACGTCGCTGGCTGAGCTGCATGCCTTTGCCGCCGCCGCGGGCATTCCCGAACGTGCCTTCGACGAGGATCACTACGATGTTCCGGAACGCCGGTACGGCGACCTGGTGGCTCTGGGAGCCGGCGAAGTCAGCGGCGCCCAGCTCACGCGGGCCCTGATTTCAAGCGGCCTGCGCGTCCCGGCCCGCCTGCGCAGCAGCAAGCTGGAAGCATCGCTGCTCAGCCATTGGAATCTGCTGCTGCCGGGCCGGGAGGCCCTCGGCCGGGCCCTGATAGCGCGCTGGGGCGAGCCGCACCGCCACTATCATGACCGCACCCACTTGCTGGCTGTGCTGGAAGCCCTCGGACTGCTGTTCAAGATGGGCGAAGAACCCGGCGCAGACCGGCGGGCCATCCTGCTGGCCGCCTGGTTCCACGACTCGGTCTATGACGGCGTGCCCGGCGGCGACGAGGAAGCTTCCGCCCGCCTGGCCGAAAAGCTGCTTCCGGATGCCGGCTGCCCGGCCGGCGAAGTCAGCGAAACAGCACGGCTGGTGCGGCTGACCGCCCACCACGCCCCCGCAGCCGATGACCGGGCCGGAGCGCTTCTCTGCGACGCGGACCTGTCCATCCTGGGCAGCGCACCCGGGTGCTACGCCCGGTACCTCCGACAGGTCAGGCTTGAATACAGCCATGTCAGCGACGGGGACTTCGCGCGCGGACGCACCGCCGTCGTCGAACGCCTGCTTGCGCTGGAACCGCTCTTCCATACGCCCGCCGCCCAGCGACTGTGGCTGGACCAGGCTCAATCGAACCTGCGCAGTGAACTCGCCGCCTGGGGCCATTAACAGCGGAAGGCGCGGCTCCCGTTTGACGGGGAACCGCGCCTTCGGCGCTAATCGGCCGGAGCCGGCTGGGGACTAGAAGCCGCCCATGCCGCCCATCTCGTCGCCGCCCGGCATGGCCGGAGCGGTCTTCTCGGGCTTGTCGGCGACAACAGCCTCGGTGGTGAGGAACAGACCGGCGATCGAAGCCGCGTTCTGCAGAGCAGAGCGGGTGACCTTGACCGGGTCGTTCACACCGGCAGCCAGCAGGTCCTCGTACACGCCGGTGGCAGCGTTCAGACCGTGGCCGGCGGGCAGGCCGCGGACCTTGTCGACAACAACGCCCGGCTCAAGGCCTGCGTTGAAGGCGATCTGCTTCAGCGGAGCGTCGATGGCAACCTTGACGATGTTGGCGCCGGTTGCCTCGTCGCCCTCGAGGTTCAGATTGGCGAACGCCTTGAGGCCGGCCTGGATCAGGGCAACGCCGCCACCGGCGACGATGCCTTCCTCAACAGCAGCCTTGGCGTTGCGGACGGCGTCCTCGATGCGGTGCTTGCGTTCCTTGAGTTCAACCTCGGTTGCGGCACCGGCCTTGATGACTGCAACACCGCCGGCCAGCTTGGCCAGGCGTTCCTGCAGCTTCTCGCGGTCGTAGTCGGAATCGGAGTTTTCGATCTCGGCGCGGATCTGGTTGACCCGGCCCGCGATCTCCTCGGCGTCGCCGGCACCTTCGACGATGGTGGTCTCGTCCTTGGTGACAACAACCTTGCGTGCCTTGCCCAGCAGGTCAAGGGTGGCGTTCTCCAGTTTGAGGCCGACTTCCTCGGCGATGACCTGGCCACCGGTGAGGATGGCGATGTCGGCCAGCTGGGCCTTGCGGCGGTCGCCGAAGCCCGGAGCCTTGACGGCAACGGACTTGAAGGTGCCGCGGATCTTGTTGACAACCAGGGTGGCCAAAGCCTCGCCCTCGACGTCTTCGGCGATGATCAGCAGCGGCTTGCCGGACTGCATGACCTTCTCCAGAACCGCAACGAGGTCCTTCACGTTGGAGATCTTGGAGTTGACGATCAGGATGTACGGATCCTCGAGGACCGTCTCCTGGCGCTCTGCGTCGGTGACGAAGTAGCCGGAGATGTAGCCCTTGTCGAAGCGCATGCCCTCGGTGAGCTCAAGCTCCAGGCCGAAGGTGTTGGACTCCTCGACGGTGATGACGCCTTCCTTGCCCACCTTGTCGAGGGCCTCGGAGATCAGTTCACCGATCTGGGTGTCACCTGCGGAGATGGATGCCGTAGCAGCAATCTCTTCCTTGGTCTCGATTTCCTTGGCGGAAGCGAGCAGTTCGGAAGTAACGGCTTCAACGGCCTTCTCGATGCCGCGCTTGAGGCTCAGCGGATCAGCGCCGGCGGCAACGTTGCGCAGGCCTTCCTTGACCAGAGCCTGGGCGAGCACGGTTGCGGTCGTGGTACCGTCGCCGGCGACGTCGTCCGTCTTCTTGGCAACTTCCTTGACCAGCTCGGCGCCGATCTTCTCATACGGGTCGTCCAGCTCGATCTCCTTGGCGATGGAAACACCATCGTTGGTGATCGTGGGAGCGCCCCACTTCTTCTCGAGGACAACGTTGCGGCCGCGCGGGCCCAGCGTTACCTTGACTGCGTCAGCGAGGATGTTCAATCCGCGCTCGAGGCCACGGCGTGCCTCTTCATCAAACGAAATGATCTTGGCCATAACGGCTTCGTCCTTCCGGAACAATCATGCTCTTTAGCAGTGGCTGCTCGAACCGGCTGCGATGCCCGCGACGGACGGGAGGCAATCCGGCGATCTCGATACGCCGGCTCGACCAACCCTCACCACAGTGGTTCGGTGATCCTCCCGGGCCAGCAACTTAGCAGTCACCGGCCAGGAGTGCTAAGTCAATAATTAGCACTCGCAGGGTGAGAGTGCAAGCGGACGCCGGACTGTGCCCGCCGTATCCGCCAACCGCGAAACAGCCCGTCCCGGATCGCTCAGGGCCTGATCAGGGATCTTCCCGATGGCGGGCAGGCGGAGCCGCTCCTACCGTGGATGTAGCGGCCCCATCCATCGAAGGAGCAGTACCGATGAGCCAGAATCCAGAATCTTCCGAATGGCCTCCCCGGGACAGGCGGGAGTGGCCTCCGCAGCCGGGACCGCCCTACGGCCAGCAGCCCGGCTACGGTATTCCGGGACCGCCCTACGGCTATGGGGCCTACAACGGGCAAAAGTCGCAGCTGGTGGCCGGCCTGCTCGGCGTCCTGCTGGGCGGCCTGGGCATCCACCGGTTCTACCTGGGCTATGTGGGGGTAGGCATCGCACAGATCGTGGTCACCTTCGCCACCTTCGGCCTCGGCTGGGTGTGGGGCTTCGTCGAAGGCATCATGATCCTGGCCGGCGCCCGGATGTTTTGCACGGATGCCCGCGGCGTCCCGCTCAGGGCTTAGCTGCCCGGGGCAGCCGCCGGATGGAGTCGCCGAGCCGCTGCAGGTACCCGGGAATTCCCCGGGCCGGCCGCTATGCCGGGACACCGCCGTCGTGGATTACAGCTACCCCGGCTTACTGGAAACCGGGGCCCAGCACCACAGTCACCTGCGGTGAAACCGCAGTGGACTCGATCAGGGTGGGGATATTCAGCAACCGCGAAATTTCCTGGGCGGTGGCCAGCTGTTCCGGTCCGTTGTAGAAGATGATCGACGTCTGCACGGGCTGGCCGGCCCAGTTGCCCACCTGGCTGGTGGACCAGCCATCGGCAGCGACGCGGCCGGCCACCGAGCCGGCCAGTCCTCCGGCGGTGGTGCCGTTGAGCACATTGACCGGCAAGGTCTTGTCCATGGGCGCCGGCTCAGCGGTTTCCGGCGCTTCGGTTGGAGCTTCCGTTGGGGCCGTTGCAGCCGGCGTTGGTTCCGCTGTCTCGGCAGCGGCGGCCGTTTCCTCCGCTGCCGCCGACGCGGGCGCACTGGGGCCGGCTGTTGCCGCTGCCTCGGCAACCGGCTCCGCGGACGGAGCCTCGCCTGCGGCGGCACCGATGCCCAGCCGCGGAGCCACAAAGAACGCCGCTGCGCCGATGGCCAGGGCCAGGGCGCCAACCAGGATGATCAGCCCCAGGCCGCCCTGCCGCGGCGGCGCCATCCGGGCGCGGTGGACACCTTGGCGCGCGGAAGATTCGGGGACCTTGTCAAACTCATCCCGGGGATACTCGCTCATAGTCGTGCTGTGTCCTTGATCGAAAGATGCGGAATCAGGCGTCGCTGCCCAGCCGACGAGCCGTACGGGCACGCTGGCGCGACGTACGTAGTCTACGCAATCTCTTGACCAGCATCGGGTCGTGCGCGAGCGCTTCTTCCGTGTCGATCAGCGCATTCAGGATCTGGTAGTAGTGCGTGGCGGACATGTCGAAAAGCTCCCGGATGGCCTGTTCCTTGGCGCCGGCGTACTTCCACCACTGCCGTTCCAAGGCCAGCATCCGCTGGTCGCGCTCACTGAGCGGGCTGTCGGCGTCGTACGCGGTTTCCAGTGAAAAGGCTCCGCTTTCGGCCGCACTTGCCACGGCTCACTCCATTCATTCCGACCGCATCAAACTACCCGTACATGGTACGGGGGAACGAAGCGAAAGTCATTCGAACGGCTCCAGCCTGCGGCTCTCGCGCCAGGTGACCGGGATCGGGCAGGATGGGTGGATGACTGACGACGACGGCGCCCTCTTCCCCCTCCCGGCGGCCGGTAAGGCGCGGGGCGGCAGGCGGACGGCCGATGACGCACACCTGCCCTTCGCGGAACCCGCCCGGCCGGCGGAGTTCATGGCACCGGACTGGGCCAAGGCCATGGAACCGGCCGAGGACGGAATTCACCGGCTTGCCCGCTTCCTGGATGGTGAGCGGGCTGCCGGGCGCAGCTTCCTGCCCGCCCCCGGCAATATCCTGCGCGCGTTCCAGCAGCCGATGGACGCTGTCAAGGTCCTCATCGTCGGGCAGGATCCTTACCCGACCCCCGGGCACCCCATCGGCCTGTCCTTCGCGGTCAATCCGGCGGTGCGCCCGCTGCCGCGCAGCCTGGCGAACATCTACCGTGAGCTGGAATCGGACCTGGGGATTGAGGCCCCCGAGCACGGGGACCTGAGCGCCTGGGCCGGGCAGGGCGTCCTGCTGCTCAACAGGGTCCTCACCGTGGAGGCCGGGGCGTCGGGGTCACACCGGAACAAGGGCTGGGAAGCTGTCACCAACCTGGCGGTCCGTGCCCTGGCCCAGCGAAACCGACCGCTCGTGGCCATTCTCTGGGGGCGGGACGCCCAGAACCTGGCGCCGCTGCTCGGGGACACGCCGCGGATCGAGTCCGCCCATCCCAGCCCGTTGTCCGCCAAGCGCGGTTTCTTTGGTTCCCGGCCGTTCAGCACCGCCAACCGACTGCTGCGCGACCAGGGCGCAGCGGAAATCGACTGGCGGCTGCCCACCGGCTAGCCTGATGAGGCAGACCTAACCCACGGCCGCCAGGCCAGCCTCCAGGAGCATCGGCGAATGAATCAAACCAGCAATGTCCAGGCGGCACCGGCCGTCAAGAAGGCCCGTCCCCTGGTGCGGCTCGAGGTGCTGCGGCGCGAGCAGCTTTCCGACCACATGGTCCGGATCATTGCCGGCGGCGACGGCTTCAAGGACTTCGTGATGAACGACTTCACGGACAAGTATGTGAAGATCCTCTTCCTGCAGCCCGGCACGTCCGCCGCGGATGCACCGGATATGGCCGCGCTTCGCGAAGCGCTTCCCCGGGAACAGTGGCCGGTCACCCGCACCTACACCGTGCGCTGGGTGGATCTTGAAGCCCGGCAGCTGGCCATCGACTTCGTGGTCCACGGCGACGAGGGACTGGCCGGCCCCTGGGCTGCCGCCGCACAGCCGGGCGATGAGCTGCTGTTCACCAGCCCCGGGGGCGCCTACGCACCCAACCCGGCTGCCGACTGGCACCTCTTCGCCGGGGACGAAGCGGCGCTGCCCGCCATTGCGGCGGGCATCGAAGCCCTCCCGGCGGACGCCGTCGGAACCGCATTCGTCGAGGTCGGCACCGCAGGCGACATCCAGGACATCGCCGTACCGGACGGCGTCGAGGTCACCTGGCTGCTGCGCGCCGGCGACGGCGGCACGGACCCCGGCGCAGGCACCACCGACCTGCTGGTCCGGGCCATCGCGGAGATGGACTGGCGCGAGGGCGACGTGCATGCGTTCGTGCACGGCGAACGCGGCTACATGAAGGCGCTGCGCGACATTCTCTTCAAGCAGCGCGGGCTGCAGCGGTCACAGGTTTCGCTCTCCGGCTACTGGGCGCTGGGCCGGGCGGAGGACCAGTTCCAAGCGGAGAAGAAGACGGAGATCGGCAAGATCCTGTAGCCGGGTGCCGGCGGTCGGCTCCTAGCGGCGGCGGGTGCGGGCACGCCTCTCGTTCGACCCCAGGCCGCGGGTCAGCGGGTGGGCCAGGTGGTCGCCCAGGACGGTGCCGCCGGCGGTGCCCAGGATCACTGTCAGCGCGTTGAACAGCCCCAGCACGCCGATCAGCGGCTCATCGGCATTCACGGTCAGCTCGTACATGGACCGGAAGATGGTCATCCCGGGCCACAGGAACATCACCGCGGGCACGGCCATCACCAGCTGCGGCGAGCCCAGCCGCAGGGCGATCAGGCGGGCGGCGAAACCTATCGCCACAGCGGCGGCGGCCGGCGCCAGCCGGTCCCCGATCCCGATGTAGCCCACGGCCTCATAGATCAGGAACCCGCACAGGGCCACCAGCCCCGTGGGCAGCAGCATCTTGGCGCTGGTCTGTTCCGAAATACACATGGACGCGGCGGCAACAATAACCAGCAGGGCCTGGACAGCGAACGGGTAGCCGCCCGGTCCGGGATCCAGCACGTCCAGTCCGCCGGCGCCCACCAGTTCCATGGCCACCAGGCCGACGCCGATGCCCGAGACGATCGCGGCAAAGGTCAGGAACGCGGAGAGGTAACGGCCGGCGGCGGTGACCGGGAAGCCGTTGATGGCATCCTGCGTCGCGGAGACCAGCCGTCCGGTGGGCAGCAGCAGGATGATGCCGCCGGCCACCACGATGCCCGGAGTGATCGGCACCTCCAGCGCCCAGAGCGCGACGGCGACGAACGTGACCAAGGCGGCGTTGGTCGCCGTCGTAAAGAAGTCCGGGATCCGCCAGCGCGCGAATTGCCGGGACACCAGCCCCACGGCGATGCTGCTGAGGAAGGCAACCAAGGACGCCAGCGGGCTGCCGCCCATGAAGGCCACGATCGTGGCGGCGAAGACACCCAGCGAGAAGGTCACCATCCACTTGGGGAACGGCTTGGAGCTGCGCGTGATCTCCGTCAGCCGGTTGATCGCCTCCTGCCGGCTCACGCCGCCCTTGACGATGTCCGTGACCAGCTGGTGGACCAGGGACAGACCCGCGTAGTTGTTGGTCCAGGAACGCACCACGCGCAGCACCGTGATCGGGGTGGCGTCCTTGGGTGCGTAGTTGATCACCACGGACTGGTTGGTGATTTCGACGTCGATATGGCTCAGTCCCAGCGACGCCGTGACGGCGATGATGCTCGTCTCGACTTCCAGCGCACCGGCGCCGTACCGGAACATGGTCTCGGCCAGGTTCAGGGCGAAGTCCAGCGTCTTGCGGGCGCTGGCGTCCTGCCCGCCGACCTGGATGATCGGATTGGCATAGGGACTGCCGGCCAGCCGCTCCACGATGTTCATCGGGGCCGTGGGCGGGGACTCGCCTTGGAGGAGTTTGCGGAGCACCCGCATGGCGGAGTCGTTGGCACGCTGCCCGTTCAGGGCGGGTACGGGCTTAACGGACCTGGGCTGCGCTCCCCTGACCGCTGGGCGCGCCGTCCTATGCTCGACTGGCTCCTGCTCCAAAGTCCCCTCTCTTCGGGTCCGCGGCGCGAAGCCGCGGTTTAGTAGAACGGTTGATGATGTTTGCGCCAGTACAACTGACGGAAAACCTTCTCGCCGATGGACTCCCACGCCTTGTACTTCAGCGGGCTGATGACCTGGTCATAGCATCCGACATAGTCGATGACCGTCTTGGTGAAGCTGGTCTTGAACATGCCCAGCCCGTGGAAAGCGTGGTCCTTATCCTTGAGTTTGGCTGCCGGCGGAGTTCCGCAGAAGTCATACGTCTCAATACCGAGTTCCTTGAGATCGTTGATGGCCCGCCATTGCACCAGGTGCGAATCACCGTACTGGCTGCGGCGGGGTTTGGAACCGCCGTCCTTATATGTTCCCTTGCGCCCATAGTTAATGACAAATGCGCCCACCGAGGGGGAGCCGTCCTCGTAGACGAAGTACAGCCGGCCCATCCCCGCGTCGATGAAATTGCGCCAGAACCGGCTGTAGTACTCGAAGGAGCGGAGCTGGACGTTGGCGTTGCCCTGCCCCACCTGGTCCATGAGCCCGTACATGGTGCGGAAGTTTTCCTCCGTCGGCTCCGCCTGGACCACTTCCACGCCTTCGCGGATGGCCCGGCGGACGGCATTGCGGCCGCGTGAGTGCAGATTGCGCAGCAGCTTGTTTTCCTCCGGGGTCACATCCAGCACGGCCGTGCTGTCATTGGGCTGGATGTTGAAGGTCTTGACCAAGCCCGCTTCCGCGAACGCCGCCCGTACCTCCTCGCCGTCGAGGATGTCCGGTTCGATCTTGATGGCGAAGACGTCCTGCCGGTGGTCCTTGACGAACTTCTCATTGGCCTTTAGGATGCCGGGGATATCGGCGGCATCGGCGACGTCCGGCCCCTTGATGAGGTACCACAGCTTGCCGAGGACCGGAAAGTCCTTCTCCAGCACCAGGTTGTAGCTGCTGTAATCCGCCGTTTCATATACCAGGTGCCGCGGGGTCCAGCCGTGATGCGACTTCACCTCCGCGAACGGGGCGGACTGCAGCAGGTTGCCTCCGCTGGGATTGGCGGTCACGTGCCGGTCCCAGTCGGCAATTTCCTCGGCGGTGGCGGCACGGGCGGTGAATTCTCGCAAAGTTCCTCGTTCACTCTCGCCGGACGCTCGCTGATCCGGCCGGACGTGGCATGGCCCCCCTGGGGCCATTGGTTGTGTGAGCAGTGCCAGTCTAGCGGCTGCCAATCCTGAGGCTGGACAGGTACGACGGCGCCGGCCGGCCCGGGCGGGAACCGCACCTTGGGTGTCCTACCCAGCGGCGGGACCGCGGCGTAGGCTGGACGGATCGAAGCTGTTCCACCCTGCATTCCAGGAACGAATACTCCAAGGGAGTAACTATGGACAACAAGAGCCTCCTGTCCCAGATCAACGAGCTCGTGGAGCAGGAGCACGCTCTGCGGGACAAGATTGCCAGCGAACTGGGTCACAGTCCGGAAGACAAGCAAACCCTGAAGGACGTCGAGACGCAGCTGGACCAGTGCTGGGACCTGCTGCGCCAGCGGCGGGCCCTGCGCAAGGCATTCAAGGACGAAGACCAGGCGCGTCTGCGGTCCCCGGAAAAGGTGGAGGGCTACCGCCAGTAGCCCTCCACCACGCCCTGCCGGCCGCCTTGGGCTCAGCGCTGGGCGAGCAGCTCGTTCATGTAGTCGATCTCGCTCTGCTGGGCGAGAACAACCGAGTCAGCCAGGGCCTCCACCACACGTGAATCCGAGCGCTCCAGGACGGCATTCGCCATGTCCACCCCGCCCCGGTGGTGGTCGATCATGAGCTCAAGGAAAAGCCGCTCTGCTTCGGTCCCGGTCAGGGTCTGAAGCTGCCGGAGTTCCTCGGGAGTGGCCATTCCCGGCATTTGGCCGGACGCGTGCGCCATGCCTCCGTGCGCTTCGTGGGAATCCTCCGGTGAGGCCATCATCCAGTCCATGGCCGGAGTCTGCGATGCCTGCGGCAGGCCCCAGACCGCAAGCCACCCATACATCTGGCCCGCCTGGTGCTGCTGGGACGTCGCAATGTCATAGGCCAACTGGCGGATCGTCTCATCCTGGGTCTGGTCCCGGATGATCAGGGACATCTCCACCGCCTGGCGGTGATGCACCTGCATATCCCTTGCAAAGCCGGCTTCGGCGCTGGTGGTCATCGGGGTGATTTCGCCGGACGGGACCAGCCGTCCCAGCGCCCAACCGGCCAGGAAAACCAGTACCGCGGCGGCAATGGCGGCAACAATCAGCGGGAGCCTGCGTCCGCGGCGGGATGTCTGTGCGGTCGTCATGGCGTCCGCCGTCACGCCACCCGCCCGGGCGCGTCCATGCCGCCGGTGCAGGAGGCACCGGGCTCAGGAGTATTCGGGGACTGCCAGTACTTGGTCACGAAATCGCCCAGCCGACTGTCATCCGCACCGTCCAGGGCCACTTGGGCACCCCAGGCCGAGGCCACCACGGGCGATGAAAGACCTTCGAACGGGGACAGGACAGTGTAGGTGTCCGGCAACTCCTCCTGCAGGGCGGCAACCTGGTCCGCATTGACCCGGGCCGGGTCGTAGGTGACCCAGACGGCGCCGTGCTCCAGGGAGTGGACAGCATTCTCGTTGGGCACCGGCTGCTCGTAGACGCCGCAGTTGAGCCAGACGGCGGAGTGGTCGCCGCCCGCCGGCGGGGTCTGCTCGTACTGGACCGGGGTGGTCACGTGGTTCCTGGAGACGTCCTCGAATTCCTGGAGGCCTTCGATCTGGATGGCATCCGCGCTGGGAACGGGCGGGTCGTTGACCAGCGCCACCGTGACCAGCGCGCCGACCAGCACCACGGCGACGGCTCCCCCGGCGCCGATCAGGATGTTCCGCTTGCGGCGCTCCTTGGCCTGCTGCTCTCGCAGGGCGGCCAGTTTCTCCTCGCGCGACTGCCGTGCGGCCTGCCTCGGCGTGACCTTGTCTCGTCCCACTGCATTTCTCCTTCAGTTGCCTCGCACCTCGTCACCGCTGTCCGGCAGCGATCGCCGGCCGTGCCCAGCCCCCCGGCGTCATTGTTCCTGAAGAGTCCGGACCGCCAGCCGACGCAGACCCTCCCTGACCTAAACTATGGCGTACGTCCGAAGGTTCCAGTGTTTATTGCGAAGTTCAACACACTGTTCAACGCAGCCTCCGGCCCAGGAAGAGCGCACCGCTGTGGCGCTGCCTCACCGACGCCGTCCGCAGACAGATCAGTGTGGGCTTTGGCCTCGGGCACGATCCAAGGCGCCGTCGCCGCCAGCCCCACAGGCGGGTTGAGGACCGCGACGGTATACCCCGCACCCGTCCGGAGCACACCAACGGTCAGCCCCGGCCGTCCCGGAAGATGGAAAATTGATTCGGGCGGCCGCGAGTCTGTTTCGAAACAGGAATAGCTGCCCCGCCGCGCTGCGGAACCATGGCCCCCGGCTGATTCTCGCAGCCAGCAAATACATACCATTCTGCAATTCAGCCGGCACTTCGGATGCACTCCTGAATCTACACTCGACCGACCAAAAAACCACACCCCGTAATTGACTCCCCCAGACAGGGGGGTAATCGGCCGCCGGAATTCGAAGCGGAAGGGCTTCTCATTTCCTCAACCTTTTTACAGGAAAGGGGGGCGCATAATGACTTTAGACAGGCAGCGCTTCCTATTCGGCCAAGTCTTTTCCGATAAGGACACGAACGCATATCTGCAAGGCGTCGACCCGGCACACACGCAACCATGTTTGGAGAGAACAATGCAGCACAGGATTCGGCAGATCATCGGTTCGGCCGCCGTCGCGGGTGTCCTCCTGGCCCCCGGCGCCGCAGGGGCCCATGCTGCGGTAACCGAAGAGGCCACCGCTGCGGACATCGGAACCGTCATCGCCGCGGTGAGCGACGACCTCGTACCCGAAACGGAAACAGCGAACCCGTTCGACGGCTTCCTGACCGACGACTACGCCGAATACGCCGAGGAACTGGCGGCGGAAGCCCACGCGAACGAAGCAGAAGCAGCCGCGGAGTGGGCCGAGGAAAACGGCACCGATCCGGCCGAGTAACAGAGCCAACCGCTCCGGTACCGGATTGTTCCCATCCCGGTGCCGGAGCGGTTTTTAACGGAACGTGGCCTGGCGCGCCAGCACGGACGCGACGTACTTCTTCGTCTCCGGATACATGCCGTTCATCATGACCCCATACTGCCCCTGATAGTAGGACGCAATGGCGGTCTCCAGGTCCGGGCTGGTCCGGATCAGCTGCCGGATGAGGGCGACGCCGGCAGTAATGTTGTCCCGCGCCTCGTGCACGTTCAGCTGGCGGCCCACGAGTCTGGAGGCCTCCTCACCTGCGATCGGCATGATCTGCATGGTGCCGATCGCCCCGGCCCCGGACCTGACATGCTGCCGGAAACCAGACTCCTGCTCACCGAAGGCCAGGGCCAGGCTCGGGTCCACACCCATGGTTCGGGCCGTTTGCACGATGATCGCCTTGAGCTGGGCCGGGCTCAGGTTATTCGCCGACAGGCAGCCGCCCCAGTCGCCGAGCAACTTGTCAGCGCGCTTGATGAAGGCGGCCATGGCCTCACGGGTAATCGCCTCACCCGGACGGTACGTGCCGTCGCTCCACCCGGTGGCGACGTCAGCATGCCTGGTCCACGAGACCTCCTTGTAGAACTGGGATCCCGCAGGAACATCCCGGAATGGGGATGCAGCGGGCGCGGCGTAGCCGGCTGCAGCTGCAGATCTGCAGTACTGGCCGCTGTAGCGGTACAGGAAGGCGGCCATGGCTTCACGGCTGATCGGCTCGCTGGGATGGAAGGACCCGTCACCCCAGCCGGTCGTCAGCCCGGCATGCTTCAGCCACGCGATTTCCCTATAGAACTGATGGGACACTGGCACGTCCGTGAACGGGGAGACCGACGGCGGTACGAACGCCGGGCTGCCGGCCAGACGGTACAGGAAGGCGGCCATCGCTTCTCGGCTGATCGATTCGGACGGCCGGTAGGTGCCGTCGCCCCAGCCGTTGCTCAGCCCGGTTTGGTACATCCAGTGGATTTCGTACCGAAAGCCGGAGCCTGCGGTGTCAGTGAAGCCGCCAGCCTGCGCTGGCGGGGCCATGAACAGGCTGCCTGCCATGAGGGCAGCAGCGAGCGCGGATACCTTGCGGACAATGCGGTTTTTCATCCAGGCCCCAACTGCTTGCATGAGTGCGGTCACAAAAACAGAGGCAAGCATAAGGGACGAGAGACTATTAACTAAATGGGAGGGCCACTCCCGGCCAGCGCAGGATAGACCAGCTTGGGAGCGGTTATCGGACCATAGGCGACGGAAACCTTCCGCAGATAAGCTGTGCTGTGAGCAGGACAGCACAGCCAGCCGACGCGTCTTTGGGATAACCGTGAGGCTTTCCATTCATCCTGGAAAGCAAAATCCCTCCCGCTAGGCGTTTTGCCTGGTGAGGAGGGGTTTGTGGAGCCCCCTGCCGGATTCGAACCGGCGACCCCCTGTTTACAAGACAGGTGCTCTGGCCAACTGAGCTAAGGAGGCGCGCTGGCACCCGGCCAGCGGGCGCCGTCGTCGTTGCTTAAAGCCGCTCCGCAAAGCAGCCAACAGAACAGACGGCGCTCAATAAGGTTAGCCCAGGTGGCCCGTTCCAGTGAAACCGGAACCACCTGGGCCAGCCCTGCCAGGCTAGCCTCGGGCGTCGAGGATCGGCTGGGCAAACTCGACGAAGTTCCCGGTCCCTGGCCACTCTTGCCCGTCCACGTATACGGACGGCGTGCCCCGGACATTGTCCACCCGGGCCAGCCCGTCAGTGAACTGGGCGAAGGGGCGGAAGGTGCCTTCGTTTACCTGCGTCGAGATGTCGCCGGCGCCGGCTTCGCTCGCCAGGCTGATCAGTTCCTCATCGGACAGGCCTGCCCCGCCTTCGGCCGGCTGCCGTTCGAAGAGAAGATTAATGTAGTCGGTGTAGCTTTCGGGGCTGGTCTCAGCGACGGCGGCAACGGCATTCGCGGCACGGGCAGAGTAGTTGGTGGTCGAGGCGGCGCTCAGGAAGGAGACCACCCGGTACTCGATGTTGGCCGCGCCGGAATCCCGCCAGGCCTCCAGCTGCCCGCCATTTTGCTCCTCGAACCGCTTGCAGAACGGGCAGAGCATGTCCACATAGACAACAATCTGCGCCGGTTCGCCGGCGGGGGCGGCGGCCACGCCGGACGGGATGGTGCCGGCCGCTGCCGTCTCCTCTGGCAGCGTGCTGATGTCCGCGGTAAACGGCTCGGTGTCCACCAGGGCGCCGCCGGCTGTGACGGTCACGCCGCCGTACTGGTTGCCGTACGCCGGCGCGGGACCCGCGTCGGGGATCTGCGCGCGGATGCTGCTGGTGACAATCAGGGCGACGACGGCGATGATCGCCACCACCGCCGCTACCACACCCCAGCGCACCAACTGCTTGGTCCGCCGCTCCTTCTTCTGCTGCTGTTCCCTCAGCTGCCGTGCCTTCTCGCGGGCTGCAGCGGTGCGTTCAGCCTTGGTCAGCCGGGGCTGGTTCTGGTTAGCCATGATTCCTCTGGTCTCGGAACGTACGGGGCCGCTAACGGCGGCAAATCTAGAGTTTAATTGATGTGAACC
The DNA here is from genome assembly GCF_059092905.1 of Arthrobacter sp. B0427-1-12. NCBI lineage: Bacteria > Bacillati > Actinomycetota > Actinomycetes > Micrococcales > Micrococcaceae > Arthrobacter > Arthrobacter sp. B0427-1-12. The sequence goes on from NZ_JBNHIC010000043.1 coordinate 24,286, forward strand.
GCGCCGCAGCCCGCCAGGATCTACGCCATATTCAACGGGCCGGGCCACCGGAAAGTTTCCTTTGGAGGGTAGAGTCGCATTACGGGCCGACTCGAGTAGGGAGCCACTTTGAACACCGTAAATACAGACACACGACCGATCAGTACCGTACGGCCGCGGGGAGCGGCAACCGCCGCGCCCACCCCCCAGCCACAAGGCGTTCCAGGGGCAGGAGGGCCCGGGGAATACGATTTCGTGGTGGTTTCCAACCGGCTGCCGGTGGACCGCATCATGGAAGCAGACGGCAGCAGCAGCTGGCGGCGGTCCCCCGGAGGCCTGGTCACGGCGCTGGCTCCCGTTATGTCCAAAGCGGACGGTGCGTGGGTGGGCTGGCACGGCGCACCGGACGAAAAACTCGACGCCTTCGACCATGACAACACCCACCTGGTTCCGGTGCCGCTGAGCGCCGAAGAAGTGGAGCTCTACTACGAGGGATTCTCCAACGCCACACTGTGGCCGCTGTACCACGACGTCATCGCTCCGCCGGAGTTCCACCGGAACTGGTGGGAAACGTACCGGATGGTCAACAACCGCTTTGCCGCCGCGGCTGCTACCGTAGCCGCCAAGGGCGCCACCGTGTGGGTCCAGGACTACCAGCTGCAACTGGTGCCCCGCCTGCTGCGCAAGGCCCGCCCCGATCTGAAGATCGGTTTCTTTAACCACATTCCGTTCCCGCCGATGGAGATCTTCGCGCAGCTGCCGTGGCGCCGGCAGGTCCTGGAGGGACTGCTCGGCGCGGATCTGGTCGGCTTCCAGCGTCCCAGCGACGCCAGCAATTTCCTGCGCTGCACCCGCCGCTTCATCGGCTACACCACCCGCCAGCAGCAGGTGCACGTCCGCAACGACCCGGCCGGCCTGGACTACATCTGCCGGGCCGAAGCCTTCCCGATTTCCATCGACGTGGACCACATCACCACGCTGGCCCAGCGCGAGGACGTCATTGAACGCTCCCGCCAGATCCGCCGCGAACTGGGCAATCCGAAGACAGTCCTGCTGGGTGTGGACCGGCTGGATTACACCAAGGGCATCGCGCACCGGATCAAGGCCTACGGCGAACTCCTCGAAGACGGCGCGGTCTGCGTAGAGGATGTCAGCCTGATCCAGGTGGCCAGTCCCAGCCGCGAGCGCGTGGAGCACTACCGGCTGCTGCGCGAAGAGGTCGAAGGTTCGGTGGGCCGGATCAACGGCACCTTCGACACGATGAGCTCCACGGCGATCCGGTACCTGCACCACAGCTACCCGGTGGAGGAGATGGTGGCCCTGTACCTGGCCGCCGACGTCATGCTGGTTACCGCGCTGCGCGACGGCATGAACCTGGTGGCCAAGGAGTATGTTGCGGCACGGCTGAACAACCGCGGTGCTCTGGTGCTCAGCGAATTTGCCGGCGCCGCGGATGAGCTGCGCCAGGCCCTGCTGGTGAATCCGCATGACATCGACGGCCTCAAGGAGACCATCGTCAAGGCCGTCAACCTCTCCCCCGCCGAAGCCGCGCGCCGCATGCGCGCCATGCGCCGGCAGGTGCTGCAGAACGATGTGGAACGCTGGTCCCGGAACTTCCTCCGCGCCCTCCAGGGCGGGGAGGAAGAACCCCGTCTTCCGGGAGGGGATGGGAATGCCTGACCAGGCCGGAACCGCATCGGGTACCGAACGCAGCGACCTCGACTCCGCGCTGCGCAGGATCAGCGGCACCGAGCGGCTGCTGGTCGCGCTGGATTTCGACGGGACATTGGCTCCGATTGTCGAGCATGCGGGCGACGCCCGCTCCCTTCCCGGTTCCGCGGCGGCGCTGGAGACGCTGGCGCAACTGCCGGATACGACGACGGCCCTCATCTCCGGGCGCGCGCTGGACAGCCTCCGGATCGTCGCCAATCCCGGCGAACGCATCCTGCTGATCGGCAGCCACGGGGCCGAGACCTGGACCGGCCCGGATGCCGAGCCGCTGTCCCTGACCGAAGAGCAGGCAGCCCTGCTCAAGGAGGCGACCGTCGTCGTGCAGTCAGTGGTGGACGCACATCCGGGGACCGTGCTGGAAAACAAACCGGCCGGCGTCGTGCTTCACACCCGGACCGCGGACGACGCCGTTGCTGCCGCCGCCACCGAGGCGGCGCGCCTTCGCCTCGGGCAACTGGAAGGCCTGCACCTGACCGACGGCAAGCGCGTGCTGGAATGCTCGGTGGTCCATGCCAACAAGGGCGAGGGACTGGAACTGCTGCGGTCCCTGGCGGATGCCACCGCGGTGCTCTTCGCCGGGGACGACGTGACGGACGAACATGCCATGAAGATCCTGCAGCCGCAGGACGTGGGCATCAAGATCGGCCCCGGCAGCACCGCCGCGGGCTTCCGAGTGGACTCCCCCGCTGCGTTCCAGCACGTGCTGGAACGGCTGGTGGAGCTGCGCACCGGCGCAACGGCCGGTTGACAGCCAATGCCATACTGATTTTCGTGGTGTCTTTCACACCGCAGAATTGAATATCCACCCATCACTACGGATCGTCGGGCACGTACCTGCCCGTGAAGGGAAATCAGAACCATGGCAACGGTAACGTTTGACCAGGCCACCCGCCTGTACCCGGGCACCGACAAGCCCGCCGTCGACAGGCTCAATCTGGACATCGCCGATGGCGAGTTCCTGGTCCTCGTCGGCCCCTCGGGCTGCGGCAAGTCCACCTCCCTGCGGATGCTCGCCGGCCTGGAGGACGTCAATGCCGGCCGGATCCTGATTGGCGACCGGGACGTGACCGACGTGCCGCCCAAGGACCGCGACATCGCCATGGTCTTCCAGAACTACGCGCTCTACCCGCACATGACGGTGGCGGACAACATGGGGTTCGCGCTCAAGATCGCCGGGGTGTCCAAGGAGGAACGCACCGAGCGGGTCCGCGAGGCGGCCAAACTGCTGGACCTGGAGGAGTACCTGGACCGCAAGCCCAAGGCCCTCTCCGGCGGCCAGCGCCAGCGCGTGGCCATGGGTCGGGCGATCGTGCGCAACCCGCAGGTGTTCCTGATGGACGAACCGCTCTCCAACCTGGACGCGAAGCTGCGCGTGCAGACCCGCACCCAGATCGCCTCCCTGACCCGCCGTCTGGGCGTGACCACCGTCTACGTCACCCATGACCAGGTCGAGGCCATGACCATGGGTGACCGCGTCGCCGTGCTCAAGGACGGACTGCTGCAGCAGGTGGACACCCCGCGCCGGCTTTACGACCACCCGGACAATGTCTTCGTCGCCGGCTTCATCGGCTCGCCCGCGATGAACCTGCTCGAACTGCCCGTCACCGACAACGGTGTCCTCTTCGGCGGCACCGTGTACCCGGTGCCGGCCGAGGTGCTGGGCCAGGCCCACGGCCGCACTGTCACCCTCGGGGTGCGCCCGGAGGACCTTGAGGCCGCACCCGCGGGCGAGGGGCTGGCCGTGGAGGTCGACGTCGTGGAGGAACTGGGCGCCGACGCCTACATCTACGGTCACACCACCCTGGACGGCAGGGACCACGACATCGTCGCCCGCACCGACGGCCGCCGTCCGCCGGTCAAGGGAGACACCGTCCATGTCCGCCCCGTCCCCGGCCACGTCCACCTCTTCGACACCACCACCGGACAGCGACTGGGCGCCTGACGGCCTCCGAGCACCCATGACGGATCCACAGGGTACGCCGGCAGCCGCGCCGGATTTTGCTGGCGCGGCGGGACGCGCGGGCGCCAATTGGCGCGACGAGCCGACGGACTGGGAGCAGAAGGGCAAGCTGCCCCGGCGTGACACCCCGTCGCCCGGCGCCCTGGGATCGCTGAACATCACCGCGGCCGCGGCGGATCCGGAACTGCTGGATCTGCCGTGGGACCGTGGCCTGGAAGACTGGCCGATGGAATCGCTGGCGGCACTGCCCCGGGGGATTTCCCGGCACGTCGTGCGGTTCGCGCATCTGGGCGGATCCGTCATTGCCATCAAGGAAACCGCCGAGCATGTGGCCCGTCACGAGTACCACATGCTCCGCAAGCTGCAGCGCCTGGATGTCCCGTGCGTGGAGCCAGTGGCTGTCATCACCGGGCGGACGTCCGCGGCCGGAGCGCCGCTGGATCCGGTGCTGGTCACCCGGCACCTGAAGTTTTCGCTGCCCTACCGGGCGCTGTTCTCGCAGAAGCTGCGCCGGGACACGCTGACCCGGCTGATCGATGCCCAGGCGCTGCTGCTGGTCCGCCTGCACCTGATCGGCTTTTACTGGGGTGATGTCTCGCTGTCCAACACGCTGTTCCGCCGCGACGCCGGTTCCTTCGCTGCCTATCTGGTGGATGCGGAAACCGGCGAACTGTATCCGCAGCTGTCCTCCGGACAGCGCGAATACGACCTGGAGATCGCACGGGTCAACATTGCCGGTGAACTGATGGACCTGCTGGAAGGCGGGTTGATCGAAAGCGAAGTCGATCCGGTGGCCACCAGTGAACGCATCATGGACAGCTACCGCAGGCTCTGGGCGGAACTGACGGCCAAGGAATCCTTCGAATTCGGCGACCGCTGGCGGGTCAAGGCCCGCATCCGGCGGCTGAACGAACTGGGGTTCGACGTCGAGGAAATGGCGATCCGGACCAACCCGGACGGCACCACCATCCAGCTCCAGCCCAAGGTGGTCGACGCCGGCCACCACCAGCGGCGCCTGATCCGCCTCACCGGTCTGGACGCCCAGGAAAACCAGGCCCGCCGCCTGCTGAACGACATGGATACCTACCGCGCGGACAACTTCCCGGACACGGACGAAGACATCAGCGCCCATGCCTGGGTGCGGCACGTTTTCGAGCCGATTGTCCGGTCGATCCCGCGTGAACTGGCTGGGAAGCTGGAACCGGCGGAGGTGGTCCACGAGGTGCTCGAACACCGCTGGTACATGTCCGAACAGCAGGACAGGAACGTCCCCCTGGCGGAGGCCGTCCAGTCATACATCGATACGGTGCTGCGCCACCGCCGCGATGAGGCGGCCATCCTGCTGGATCCGGATATCCAGACCATGAAGATCCTCGAGGGCGAGGCGCTGGGGGACGACTGAGCGGCTGCGGACGGCTAGTGCTTGAGGGCGGTTTCCGTCCCCGAGCCTTCCCGGGGAAGACCGCCTGCAGCCTCAGGAGCCTGCGGCAGCGGCTCCGGCAGAGCCTCGGGCAGCGCCTTGCCGGGATTGAGGATGCCCCGCGGATCGAAGAGTTCCTTGATCCGGCGCTGCAGCGCCAGCACCTCGGGGGCCTGTTCCCAGCCGAGCCAGCGCAGCTTGTACTGCCCGACACCGTGTTCGCCGGTGATGGTCCCGCCCATCCGAAGGGCCACTGCGATCGACTCGTCCAGGACGGCATTGAGCCTGGCAATCTGTGCCTCGAACTCAGCCCGTTCCGATACATTCAGAGCCGTCCGGTCGGTGGGAAGCAGAACCCAGAAACTGGGATGCAGGTTCCCGTCGCCCGCATGGGCGACCACTTCCAGCGGAAGGCTGTGTTCGGCCGCCATCCGCTCCAGCGCGGCGACGTAATCCACCAGCCGGGACCGCGGAACCGCAACGTCCTCGCCGACCCGGTATTCGTGCACAACGTCCAGTACGCGGCTGTGGCGGCGCAGCTCGATCAGCTGTTCCGCCTCCGCCCTGTCTCCTGCCGCTATGCTTCCGTCGGAAGCCGCGAGTACCCGGCGGACCACGTCCGCTTCGGCCGCTGCGCCGAAGCCGTCGGTCTGGATGAGCAGCAGCGCGGCGCCGCGCTCCCGCAGGTTGGAGCCGTGGCGCGCGTCCAGTGATGCCATGGCCGTCGCCTGCAGCAACTCCATGATGGCAGGCTGCACCCGCGCGCCGCCCACGGCCAGGACACCAGCGGCGGCCGCCTCAAGGTCCGGGAAGAATGCCGCGACTGTCTGCACATCAACCGGTAGGTACCGAAGCCTCACGGTGATGCCCACCACGATGCCCAGGGTCCCTTCGGAACCGACGAACAGCCCCGTCAGGTCATACCCCGCCACGCCCTTGAAGGTCTGGTGCCCGGTATGGATGAGGGTACCGTCGGCCAGGACAACGTCGAGGGCAAGCACCGAATCACGGGTAACGCCGTACTTCGCGCAGCGCAGTCCCCCGGCATTGGTCGCGACATTGCCGCCGATCGTGGAGATGCGGTAACTTGCCGGATCCGGTGCATACATCAGCCCGTGCTCGGCAGCCGCCGCGTTGAGATCGGCGTTGATAACGCCCGGTTCCACGACGGCAACTTCATCCAGCGGCCGGATCTCGAGGATCCGGTCCATCCGCTCCAGACTAAGGATGACGCAGCCGTCGGTGGCATGGGCACCGCCGGACACACCGGTTCCGGCACCGCGCGGAACCACCGGGACGCCCTGTGCCGCGGCCCAGCGGACCGTCGCCTGAACCTGCTCCACGGTCTGCGGCCACACCACGGCCATCGGTTCCCGGTAATCCAGCACGGGGCCCTGGTCCTTGGCATAGCGGGACAGGACTTCCGGTTCAGTGCTGACCGCCGACGGCGGCAGGATCTCCGCAAGCCCGGCCGGAAGCGCATTCACCGGACACCGCCCATGAAGCGCACGTAGCGCGCCAGAATCGTCGGCCAGCCCTCCTCGTACCTGGCGTGGGCGTCCGCGTCGGGGTGGCGGTCCCAGCCGGAATGGACCAGCGTGACCTCGGTCCGTTCCTCCTCCAGATCGCGGAAACTGACGTCGACAGTCGTCGCCTCGCTCTCCGGACGTCCCGGGTGCCAGGTCAGGGCCAGATGATCGGGTGGCTGCCACGAGACCGCCGTGCCCCACTCTGAGGTCTCCTCGTGCTCGGAAGTCTCCAGCAGGACGTTGCCCTCGAAGCCGGCATAGGAAGCGCCGCCGTAGATGCTGTGCGTACCGAAGGGCCACCAAAGATGGATGTGCTCGGTGAACCCTGCGAACGCATGCTCGACGCTGACATGCACGACGACGGTGCACACCACCGGTTCCAGGGAGGCCTCGGTGCCTGGTCCCGGAGGCGGTTCCGGCGCAGCTGGCGCGTGGGAGAACAGATCACTCATGGGTTCGACCTTACCGGGCGCGGTCCTGTCCTGCGCCTGAGGGGCGGTGGGGTGGTGTTAAAGGGGTCAGGCCCCGCCGTCGTCGGCGGGGCCTGGCCCTGTTACGGTGTGTCCGGCGGTGTCCTACTCTCCCACACCCTCC
>NZ_JBNHIC010000044.1:0-28091 GCF_059092905.1 Arthrobacter sp. B0427-1-12
ACCTGGGCAACCCGCTCTACAACGCGCTGCTGGCCCCCGTCTTCGAATGGGGCATCGCCATCTATGACCTCGAGCTGACCGAGTACAAGGAAGGCAGGAAGAGCAAAGCCGCGCTGATCAGGGACCTGAAGGCCATGGGACGCAAGGCCGCCAAGCAGCTCACCAAGGACTACGCGGCCACCCCGGCACTGGCCCTGCTCACCGGCTCCGGCAAACAAGCCCTGTACGGGACCCTGGCAGCCAACGCGGTCCGCAACCTCTGGGCCCACGCGGTCATCTTCTGCGGACACTTCCCCGACGGCGCCGACACCTTCACCGAGGACATGGCCGACGGCGAAACCCGCGGAGACTGGTACGTGCGCCAGATGATCGGCTCGGCCAACATTTCCGGATCCAGGCTCATGCACCTGATGACCGGCAACCTCTCCCACCAGATCGAGCACCACCTCTTCCCGGACCTGCCCTCCAACCGGTACGCGGAGATCGCCCCCCAGGTCCGCGAAATCTGCCGCCGCTACGGGCTGCCCTACACCTCCGGGCCGCTGCTCAAACAGGTCGGATCCTCATGGGCCAAAGTCTTCAAACTGGCATTACCGGACCGCCTGTCACCCAACAGCGGGGTTCCCAAGCAGCGGCACTAAGAGAGAGGCAGAACAACACCGGACCCGGTCCCCTCGCCTTCCCAGCGAGGGCCGGCGGAGTCGCTGCATCTACCCGTCCTTGCTGCTGCTCTCGCCCCAGTGTCGAACGTACCGAACTGACTTCCGGTCACTGACCGGGCCTAATGGGTGGTAATCAGTTTGACCGCTACGATGCTGCCGGCGGCGACGGCCAGGACAATGCCGCCCCAAAGGGCTCCCGCACTGGAGGGTTTGCCGCTCAACCGTTCAACGACAAGGCCCACGACGGCAAGGCGGACCAGGATCAGCGCCGCTGCCGCGGCGAGGCTGATCCGGCTCTCCAGCTGTCCAAGGGCACCGACGCCGACCCTGACGGCCGGCATGAGGCCGGACGTCAGGATCGGAACGGCGTCACGCAGTTCCTGAAGGACTTCCCCACCGGAGACCTTCCCGCGCAGCGCCGAAGCACTGAAAGTGTGCGCGAGAACGTGCGCCAGGAATGTGGTCAGCGCCGTTCCGATGACATAGACCAGGGCTTCCCCGGTCCGGACCGCAGCCGGGCTGGAAGCGACGATAGCGGCCAGCACCAGCAGATTGCCGTACACATAAGCCGAAATCCGGCTGACCGCACTGACGGGGTTCAGGTGCCCGTCTGCCCTATTGCGCAGACGCAGAATGAACCACTGTCCGCGACTGATCATGACCCCCAGCCTAGCCCGGTAGTTCCTGGCGCATGCCGGCGGACCGTTGGCAATTGCGCCGATAAAGGCGCATGCTGATCAGGAGCACAGCCGTGAGACTGAAGCCGAAAAGGTTTCCGTAACCGGCGGTTCTCGCGCAGCACCCAGGCCCCCTGGCCACCTAAACACCGGCCGGGCTCCGTTAGAGCCGTCAAGCAGCCGGCGGTTTCGACGGCGGTAAACACGCTGCAGTCCCTGGAACAGATATGCACTCCTGACGGATAAATAGGGAAAGCCCCTCGGGAGGGGCTTTCAGCGGATTGGACAGTTGATCTTTGGTATTGATCAGCGGTGATGCGCTCCTCCTCCCTGGGCACTGCGCGCCCTGCCGGTTTTCGTAGTTAACAACTCTAATAATTGCCCCGGCTGATCGTCCAGCGCACGAGCAGCCGGTGCCTTCCAGATCAGGCTGGGTCGGGGGCAACTCCTTTGAAGGGCAGTCAGCACCGCGACCCAGCCTGAGGTCGTCATCTGTTTGGAGCCTGAGCGGCTATTTGCTTTCTGATGCTCCCTTGGTGATCCAAAAGACCGGAGGTTCCTCCGCGTTGACTTCCCAGTCTCCGGAGATCCGTGCCTTGTAGATCCACGGGTTGTGTGAGGCGATTGTGCGGGCATTGCGCCAGTGCCGGTCCAGGCTGACGTCCGTACCCACGGCTGATGCTCCCAGAGCGTCGAAGAGCCGGGTTGATGCTGTGAGGACTTGCTGGGTAATGGTGATCTGGGTATTGGCTGCTGTGATCTGGACTTGCGCCGCCAGGGATTCAGCCTCGGCCCGGTCGCCGTTCTCGGAGACACGGCGGAGTTTTTCCATCCGGCCAGCCAGATCAACTACCAGTGTCTTGGCCGTGTGCGCGGCCGCCGCCAGTTCCCCGACGACCTGCAGGACCTGGGGATCTTTGCGGGCCTGGCCCCCGTTGCCGTGGGAGTAGACGCGGTTTCGCCGGGCGACCAGATCCGCGGTATCGCGTACCAGCGAACGGAGGATGCCAGCCTGTAGCGCATACAGGAAGTTTTGGTAGAAGGCATCGGCGTAGAGGTATTCGCCGAAGCCGTTTCCGATGTTCTCGACGTTTTCACTGTCCACGACCGCGTTTTCGAAGACTGTGGTTCCACTGCCGGTGAGCTGTTGTCCGAACCCGTTCCAGTCATCGACAAGCTTCACGCCGGGCTGGTTGACGTCCACGACGAAGGCCGCGACTTCCTCAGTGTCTGCTTTGGTCGCGTAGCCGTAGATGACGTCCGAGAAGATGGATCCGGTGCTGTAAAACTTCTTGCCATTCAGCAGCCAGTTGTTGCCTTGGCGGGTAAGCGTGGTGGCAAGCCCGGTGGCAGAGGGCGCAGATTCTGTTGTGGCGTTGCCGATGAAAAGGCCCGCGGCAGCGCGGCTGAGCCATGCGGCCCGGTTGGGGGCGCTAAACGTGTTCAGGCGGTCCTCAACGAAACCGAAGTGGCTGCGCAATGAGTGTGCGACGTGTGGGTCGTATGAGGCGAGCTCGATTACCAGGCCGAACAGCTCGGGAAGGTCCAGTCCGTGGCCGCCGAACTCAACGGGAACGCGCAGGGTTCCGAAACCGGCTTCCTTTAGTTTGGCGATGGGCTCGAAGGGAAGCTCACGCCGTTCGCTTCGCCCCAGCGCGCCCTTCCCGATTTCCTGGAACAGGGGCCGGAATTCCTCCAACAGCGATTTGCGGGCTGTATCCATTGTCATGTTTGTTCTCTCCTACCTCGGCAGCCCGTTACAGGCTGGACAGATCTGCGTTTTCCCAGGCTTCTTGGGCCTTGTCCAGAGATTCCTCCACGCCCTGCTGCCCGCTGAGCGCCAGGGACAGCTGGTCCGACAAATCCTGGGTGGCTTTGAGGGAGTCCGGCCCGGTCGGCCACAGCAACTGCTCGTCATCGAATCCTTCGGTGTGCAGGGACGCGAAAGGATCCTTATCGGTGTAGGTCTTCGATTCCAGGAGGTCACGGTCGTAGGCGGGCCAGTTTCCGTCACCGATGGCGATCAGCTGCTCGGATGTTTGAGGTCGCAGCAGCCACTGAAGGAAGGCGGCCGCTGCCTGCGGCTGTTGGGATCCGGTTGAAACGCCCCAGACCTCGGCGTTAACGGTGACCGGCTTGACTGTGGAGTTGCCGCCCCCGGGAAGCAGCTGCACTGCGGTGTACTTGCCGGCAATCTTCGACTGTTTCGGGTCGGCAGCGACGTACGTAATGTCTCCCCAGTTATCCGCCAGGGCGACTTTCCCCTCGAGGAAGGCGGACGTGGCCTGCTGCCATGCAACTTCTGCCGGAGTCGGAAGAGCGGCGTTAATCTGCTTCGTGAACTCGGTCAGGGCCGCAATCGCCTCGGGGGAGTTGATGACGGGCTTGCCTGATCCGTCCAGATAGCTGCCGCCGAAGCCGGAAAGGCGGTTGCCATAGGACATCAGGATCGTCGTGTTGTCCTTGGTGGCCTGGATCGCGGAGCCAAAGTATTCTCCCTTGCCCCGTGCAGTGACCTCGTCGGCAACGACCGTGAACTCTTCCCAGGTGGTCGGTGCATCAAGCCCGAACTTTTCGAGGATCTCGGTATTGAAGAACACCAGGTCCCGGACGCCGCCGTAGGCGATGGCATACTGCCTGCCCTGGTACGTGGTTGAAGACTTGAAGCCGGCGGCCACGTTGAGGTTGGCCACACTCGGGTTCGCTCCGGCCCAGTCGGTCAGGTCGACCAGGCCGCCCGCGGTGACCAGGGTGCCGATCGTAGGGTACTGGAACTGGTAGATATCGTATTGGCCGGCGCCGCTTTGCACATCCAGCAGCTGCTTCTGCGCCAATTGCGTATACGGAACGGGCGTTGCTGTAAACGTTCCTCCCGTTTCCTTTTTGAACAGTTCGGATACGTGTCCCCAGATAGCCCCATAGGAGGAATTGACCAAGGCAGTAAGTGTCAGATCTGCGAAATCGAAATCGCCGGTCGATTCTCCGGGCAGGGCGCTTGCAGCTGCTGCATCGCCGCAGGCGGAAAGCACCGGCAGGGCGGCAAGGCTCAGTGCGCCGACTCCCATGGCTTTGAGGAGCGAGCGGCGGGCCATGTGCTGGCGGAACGGGTCAGGAGTCATGTGCGGGTTATCTTTCTCATCCAAAAGGTTGGTGATGAAGGCAATTCGGAGTGCTCAGGCGTTGACGGCGCTGGGCGCAAACGCGCCGCGATATGCTCCGCCGGGATGCTCGGTGGGCAGGTAGTCGGTGCCGAAGACCTTGTGGCGGGCGGTCCCCGGAGTGTATTCGCGCTTGGCAAGGCCGCGCTCCTGGAGCACCGGGATCACGTGTTCGATGAAGTCGGCGTAGCTGCCGGGCCGGGTGGCGTTGATGACGTTGATGCCGTCGACTCCGGCATCGCTCCAACGCTGGAGCGTGTCGGCGATCTGCTCGGGTGTGCCGACAATCCGGCTGCTGCGCCCCTGGAGCCGGCCCAGGTCCTCGACCGTTGCCTCCCGCCCCTGCACGGACTCGCGGGTCCACTGGATCAGGCTGCGGGTGCCCTCAGACGCGTCAATCTCGCCCAGCGGGGTGTCGAGCGAGTGATGGCCGAAATCAACACCCAGCGCGCCGCCGAGGTGCGCGACCATGGCGTCGAGGTCCATGCTCTCCTCAAGGTCCGCTTCCTTGCGGCGTGCTTCCTCTTCGGTGCTGCCGATGACGAAACTCAGTCCCTGGACGAACTTCAACGCATCCGGCGCACGGCCGGCCTCCACCACCCGCCGGCGGGTGTCCTCAATCAGACCGCGGGCCTTTTCCGGAGTCGGTGAAATGATGAACTGCAGTTCGGCGTTGCGGGCGGCGAAGTTCCTGCCGGCCTCGGAGGAGCCGGCCTGGAACAGCAGGGGGGTCCGCTGCGGTGACGGTGCCACCAGATGCGGGCCCTCCACCTCGTACCGGGGACCGGCATGATTGATCTTGTGGACCTTGGAGTAGTCCGCATGGATGCCGCGTTCCTTGTCCTGCAGCAGTGCGCCCTCGTCCCAGGATCCTTCCCAGAGCTTGTAAGCGACCTCCAGGTACTCGTCCGCCCATAGATAGCGATCGTCGTGAGGAGTGAGATCCTGGCCGAAATTCCGGGCTGCGTTCTGCAGCGAGTTGGTCACGATGTTCCAGGCGAGACGGCCTTTGGTCGCGTGGTCCAGGGTTGACATCCGACGGGCGAAGTTGAACGGATGCTCCTGAAGCACGGAACTGGTCACCGCGATCCCGATGTCCTTCGTGGCATGCGCTATGGCCGAGACGATCACCGAAGGATCGTTGCTGGGGATTTGCAGGCCTGATTCGACGAACTTCCGGTAGGACCCGCGGTGGTCGCCGTAGAGGCCGACGACGTCCGCGAAGAACAGGAAGTCGAAGCGGCCCTTTTCCAGCAGCCGGGCGAGATCGATCCAGTGGTCCAGATCGTTGAAGTTCGTCTGTTCTGCCTCGGGCCGGCGCCAGGCGCCCTGGATGATGTGGCTGGTGGTGTTCATGACGAATGCGGAAAACAGTAAGGGTTTGGACACGGTTTCTCCTGGTTGTATTTTTGGCGGCCGCAGCGCGGCGCGGGTTTTACTTGACGGCCCCGGCGGTGGCTCCTTCGACCAGCTGCTTCTGCGCGGCCAGGGCCAGTACGTACATGGGAATAACGCCGATGAGCGCGGCGACGGCCAGCTTTCCGTAGTTGATCTCCTTGCCGGAGGACTGGAAAATCGACAGTGCCACGGACAGGGTCTGCGATGCGTCGGTCTGCGAAAACGAGACCGCGAAGAGGAATTCCGCGAAAGCCAGGAACAGGGAAATGAGGAACGCGGCGGCCAGCCCGGAACGGATAAGCGGAACGATCACCGTGAAGAATGTGCGGACCCGGGATGCCCCGTCCATCCACGCGGCTTCCTCGATCTCCCACGGAACCTTGCGGACGAAACCGTCCAGCATCCAGGCTGCGACGGGAACGTTCATCAGGCCGGTGATAATGGTCAATCCTGCGACCGTATTGATCAGGCCCACCTGCTTCCACAGCAGGAACATCGGAATAAGCGCAACGACCGGCGGGACACAGTACGAGGCGAGCAGGATCGAGAGCAGACGCGGCCCCGACGCCTGGTGACGTGCCGTGTAATAGGCGGTCGGCGCGGCAATCGCGATGGAAATCGCGGCGGCCCCCAGCGCCACAATCCAGGAATTTCCGACATAGTGGAACAGGTTGCGGGACAGGGAATCGATCGCTTCGGGCCAGTTCTCCCAGTAGATCTCCGAGGGGATCCAGGAACCGTTGAAGACATCGGATCCGCGCTTGAGCGACAGCGACACCAAGTAGAGGATCGGGGCCAGCGCCAGCACCACGGCAGCGGCCAGCAGCCCCTTGCCGGCCATCCCGGCGGCCACCGCGCCTGGGCTTTTATTCGACATTGTCCTATCCCTCCCTCGACAGCGAGGACTTGCGCCAGTACACGAGCAGCGCCGTCGCCAGTCCCACCACCAGACCGAAAATGAGCGTCATCGCAGCCGCCGTGCCGGTGTCGTACGAGCCGTCGAACGCGGTGCGGAAGATAGCGAAGCTCGAGAACGTCGTCGAAAAGCCGGGCCCGCCGTGCGTCACCGCATAGGCGACGTCGAAGACCTTGAATCCCCCAAGAACCCGGAAGAGGAACACCATCGCCAGCGTGGTCTCGATCGCCGGCAGCACGACATACCGGAGCAGGGACAACGCGCCGGCGCCGTCAAGCCTGGCTGCCTCAATCTGTTCGTGGTCAACCCCGAGCAGGGCGGCGAACACCAGCAGCATGACGAACGGTGTCCACTGCCAGACCTCGATCCCCAGCAGGGCCACGAAAGCGGTCGGGCCCTCGGCGAAGATTTCCGGCGGAGCAACTCCGATCGCATTCCACAGTCCCGTCAGCCCGCCGCCGGCCGGGGAGAGCAGCACCTGCCACACCACGGCCACCATGACCGGAGGAGTCACCATCGGCAGCAGCAGGATGGTGCCCACGGCACCGAATCCCGCCCTGCGCTTCCACAGGGCCAGGGCCAGAAAGGTCCCCAGCACCAGCTCAATGGCTGCGGCAGCAAAAGTGAAGACCGTGGTCCTGAGCAGCGAACCGGCGAACGCCTCCTCGGCCAGGGCCGCTTCGAAGTTCTCCAGTCCGCTGAACTCGCGGAAGGGCCGGGCCAGCGTTGAATCCGTCAGCGCGAGCCCCAGCATGTAAAGCGTGGGGAAGACCACGAGCAGGACAACCATCCCGAGGCCGCCGAAAGCCCATCCTCGGCCCGGACTATGGTTTGCCGCCCGGCTCCTGCCATGGACCCCGGCCTTCTGCTTCTTCCTGTGCGGCTTAAGACCGGTGCCACTGCCTCTGTCGCCGGGCGGCAACGGGGCGTCACCGCCGGTACCGACTTCCTTCTCAAGGATCTGAGTGTCTGAGAGTGACATGGACAAACCACCGGTCTGATCGAGGACTTTTCCCCAAAACTAGAGCCTCAATACTTTTGCACCCATGGTCTTTGACCTCCCGTGACTATCGCGCCCGAACCGTGCCCCCGGAGGCCCCCGGATGTGAAGCCAGATGACCTGCGATGACGCCATGTTGCTTCGGCAAACAAAGCAAGGCGAGAACTGATATGCAGAATGGTTTGGGGTCGCTCTGCCACCGAGCGACAAATACAACGGCTATGCGACACCCAAGCCGTGCGCCATTATTTAGAAGTGGAACGCATGTACATAGCGGGCGGGGCGTCTTGAGGATGAGGCTGAGTGCGTTCCAGGTGCCAAATTCAAATGCCTGTCATTTTGAAGTACACCCCAACCTGACGCCAGGCGAATACTCGAAAAGCTGTCAGAATAGGATCAAAATTGCCATTTCTTGACATAGGTTCGGGAAAGTCTTGGCTTTCAACCTGACATTCTTGGGTTTGGAGGTTCGGGTGGCGGATCATATCCATGTCCCTGGTGTGTGTGCGGACTCACCTCCGGACCGGGAAGACCAGGCATTTGTCAACGGTTCACCTAACTGTGACTACAACCACTGACCACCGCACCCAGGACGCGCTCCTCCTCGACGAGCACGCACAGAATCTTCTCTTCCGCCAGGCCCGCACGGCCAACGCATTCACGGACGAGACCGTCACCGACGAGCAGATCGCCGCGATCTTCGAGCTCGTCAAGTGGGCGCCCACGGCGATGAACGGCCAGCCGCTGCGCGTCATCGTCGTCCGCTCCGCCGAGGCCAAGGAGCGCCTCCTCCCCCATCTGTCCGAAGGCAACCGGGCGAAGACGGCGGCCGCCCCCGCCACTGCCCTTCTCGCTGCGGACATTGACTTCCACGAGGAACTCCCGCGGACCTTCCCGCACTTCCCCGGCGCCCGCGACATGTTCGCCGGTGACGAGGAGGCACGCGCCCGCACGGCCGAGCTCAACACGGGCCTCCAGGTGGGCTACGCGATCATCGGCATCCGTGCGGCCGGCCTCGCCGCTGGCCCGATGACCGGCTTCGACGCCGACGCGATTACCCGCGAGTTCTTCCCGGACGGCCGCCACCGCGTGCTCGCCGCCATCAATATGGGCAGGCCCGCCGAGAATGCGTGGAGGGACCGCCTGCCCCGCCTTCCCTTCGACGAGGTCGTCACAGCCCTCTGAGCCTGACTGACGGGCGCGGCCCTGCCGGGACCGCCCGTCCGGCCTGCATCGGCCGGCACCACTGCCACTCCGCGGCCACAAGACCATCCTCAGGTCGTCACCACTGCAGTCAGTGACCGGCACTTTGCTTGGTCGTGTAGCCGACTTCGAACATCGCCACTCCGTGGCCTCACTGAGCTCCCCTACGCCGCCTCAGTTCCTTTCAAGGCAGGAGCCTGACAAGACGCAGACGGGCCCCTGCCTGCGCAAGGAGCGGATCGTCTTTCCGAGACGTATTTAAAGGGATAAGAACCAATGCGATGCGTCTGGTTCGAGTACACCCAATCTGACGATTTGGGGCAGGAGGGCGGGGTGGCGGCTCAGCCGGGTACGCCTCAGCGGTGCCGGCTCTGCACGCTTACAGTTTTCCCCATCAGTCGGCCTCCAGGCTGAGGTACCGGTAGACCGTGGCGCGGCTGGCCCCGATGATCCTGCCAATGTCGGCAGGTCTCAGGCCCTGGGCCTTGAGCTCATGGGCGCGTTTGACGTTCCGGTCCCCGGCGGTGATTTCGCGCCGTCCAGCCCGCCGGCCGTGGGCGGCGGCTGCGGCCATGCCTGCCCTGGTCCGCTCGGCCAGCTGGTCGCGTTCGAGCTGGGCGAATGCGGACATCACCGTGAGCATGGCCCTGCCCATGGGGCCGGTCGTGCTGATGCCTTCGGTGACGCTGCGGAAGTGCACGCCGCGGCCTTCCAGGTCATCGATGAGGGCCGGCAGGTTGCGGGTGTTGCGGCCCAGCCGGTCCAGCTTCCAGACCACCACCTCATCCCCGTCCCGCAGGTGCTCGAACATCCTGTCCAGTTCGGGCCGGCTGGCTCGCGTGCCGCTGACGCCAGGGTCCGTGAAGATCCGCCGGCAGCCGGCGGCCTTCAGGGCCGCGTGCTGCAGGTCCGCGTTCTGCTCCAGAGTGCTGACCCGGGCGTATCCGATGCTTGCCATGACGCTCCCCTTCAGTCCCATCAAAGGCCATAATTCCGATTCCTGGGAATACCGGAAGTGAGACATATTGATAAGACATGGCCGAGGCCGGGAATCCGGGACTTTCACGGGCCGGCGGCAGCCCGTGCTGCCGGTCCTAGCAAACGATCATTTTATGAGATGCGGCATGGCGGAGCTTTAACATCTAGAGAACTTCGTGGCGTATGCGCCGACGCAGCGCGGTGTTCCGAATCCCCGACGTAGGACAGCGCAGTGCCTGGCACTGTCCTCGAACTGCGCAGGCAAGACCACCGATGGCTTACCGCACCTCCAATCCGCGAGCACTGTTAACAATCACCGTTCTTTGAGACCGAGCAGTGAACCCGAGTGGTGCGAGTCAATGCCGTCTTCCTCTCGACTGGGGACCTTAGAATGCGAGTAACACCAGAAAAGGGTTGGTCAGGGGGAATTGGCACTTCTAGTTCTAGTTAGTTCAAAGTTTTCGTCAGCGGCCTTAGGATCCACGCGCGGCTTGAACTCTCTGATGTGAGCGGCAGTTCTAAAGTGACCGTAGGCGGCAGGTTCGGCTGACCGTTGGCGGCAGAACATGTTGACCGCCGGCGGCGGTTGGTTTTGACCATGGGCGGCAGGTGTTTTTGACCGGTTGTTCCGGCGCCGCCTGCGTCCTGTGCTGGTGATGTTCCTTTTCGTTCCCCCGTGTCGGTACGGGGAGAGCCCCTTCCTTCTGCGTGAAATGGCGATGCCAATCGTTGTTTTCACGCGTGTTTTTGAAGGAAGGCGCTCGTATTGAAGTCTCCAGGGGAGTTCATGGAAATTCTAGCGACCTATGATTTGACCCGGTCCTACCGTGCCACCGCCCAGGTCTGCGGTGTCTCGCATAACACTGTCCGGGCGTACGTGAAGGCCCGCGACGAGGGCCGCGGCGCCCCGGCCCCGCGCCGTGTCGGGCGCAAGACCGATCCCTTCGAGGAGCAGATCCGTTCCTGGGTGAAGCAGTCCAGGGGCAGGATCCGTGCCGATGTCGTGCACGGGCGCCTTCTGCCGCTGGGCTATACCGGCTCCGAACGCACGACCCGGTCGGTGGTGGCCGCGATCAAGGAGGAGTACCGGCTGCAGCATACCCGGGTGCACCGGCCCTGGGTCCCGGAGCCCGGGCTGTGGCTCCAGTACGACTTCGGCGACGGGCCGAACGTTGCCGGGGCCAGGACGGTGCTGTTCTGCGCGTGGCTGGCCTTTAGCCGGTTCCGGATCGTGATCGCGCTGCGCGACCGCACGGCCCCGAGCGTGTTCTCGGCCCTGGACCGGGCCTTCCGGCTCATCGGCGGGGTCCCGACGTATGTGCTGACCGATAACGAGAAGCTGGTCACCACCGAGCACGTGGCCGGGCTGCCGGTCCGCAACCCGCAGGCCGTGGCGTTCTCGCGGCACTATTCCACGGTCGTGCATACCTGCCTGCCGGCGGACCCGGCCACCAAGGGCGGGGTGGAGAACGCGGTGCGGGTCTCCAAGGCGGACCTGGTGCCTACGGAGGCGAACCTGCTGCCGGCCTACGGCTCGTTCGCCGAACTGGAGGAGGCCTGCACGGTGTTCATGGACGAGGTCAATTCCCGGGTGCACCGTGCCACGCTGGAGATCCCGGCGCAGATGCTGCGGGTCATCGAGGCCCCGCGCCTGCACGCGGTCCCGGCCGAAGCGTTCGTGATGGCCTTCGGCCAGGTCCGCCGGGTCCCGCCGCAGACACCGATGGTCACGTTCGACAACGCCCGCTACTCGGTACCGCACCAGCTGCTCGGGCAGAGCGTGTGGGTGAGGGATGCCGGGGAGCAGATCGTGATCGTGCACGCCGGCGCCGGCGGTCCGGTGGAGGTGGCCCGGCACGCACGCACCCGCCCGGGCGTGCCGGCGGTCAACGAGGACCACTTCCCTCCGGCTCCCGCCGGGGCCCTGGCCCGCGAACCGCGGCCTGCCTCGCCGGCGGAGAAGGCGTTCCTGGACATCGGTGAGGGCGCCCGGCTCTGGCTCAGGGAAGCGACCGCGGCGGGCACGCAGAAGATCCGTTCCAAGATGGACCGCGCCGTTCACCTGGCCAAGCTGCTGGGCGCCGGCCCGGTGGACCAGGGCCTGGGCGCGGCGGCGGTGCACCACCGGTTCAACCACGAGGACCTGGTCTCCATCATCGAGGCGGCCGCCACCGGGGAACCGGCCGCGAACCTGCGCACCGTCACCGACCCCGGCCGGTGGCTGTCCCAGGGCACCGGCGGCTGGGCCGGCTTCGGCACCACCGGCACGGACCCCGAGGTCAATGAACTCGAAGGAGACACCAATGCCCGATAACGCCGCCCCTCTCGCACCGGCGATCGGTACCGTGATCGATCTGATGCGCACGAACCGGATGCCGCACGCCCGTGCGATCGCCGCGGACGTGCTCGCCACCGCCCGGGCCCAGCGCTGGGACCCGGCCGAGGCCGTACGCGTGCTGCTTGAGGCCGAAGCCACCGGGCGCAACCGGTCCATGCTCGCCACCCGGCGCAAACGGGCCGGGTTTCCCACCGGCAAGACCTTCGAGGTCTGGGACGATGCCCTCTCCTCGATCCCGGCCGCGACCAGCAGCTACCTGCGCACCCTCGAATGGGTCCGCCGCAAGGAAAACCTGATCGCGTGCGGGCCCTCCGGCACCGGCAAAACCCTGCTGCTCGAAGCCCTCGGCCAGCAGGCCATCGACGAGGGTATGACCGTTTCCTGGTTCACCCTCGAGGACCTCGGCGCCCTGGTCCGCCGCCACCGGATCGATGACAGCGTGAACAAGGCCATCACCAGGGCCACCGCCGCGGATCTGGTCTGCATTGACGACATCGGCCTGCTGCCGGTCTCCGGCGACGCGGCCGAAGGCTTCTACCGCATCGTCGACGCCGCCTACGAGAAACGGTCCCTGGCCATCAGCTCGAACATCCACCCGGCCGGCTTCGACGAGCTCATGCCCAAAACCATCGCCACCGCCACCGTGGACCGGCTCCTGCACCACGCCCACGTCTGCCAGACCAGCGGCGAATCCATCCGGCTCATCCAGGCCCAGAACGGCAAAGGAACCCAACCCATGACCTAAAAACCGAGCCCCCGGGGCGCCGGCAGCCAGCACCCGGCACCCCGGGCACCCCCGGTCAAAACCACCTGCCGCCGGCGGTCAATCCACGCTGCCGCCACCGGTCAGAAACCTGCCGCCACCGGTCAATCGAAACTGCCGCCCACGGTCAGGAACAGATTGCCGTTGACATCTGATTTGGGACAACACCGAGAAGAGTCGACTTTCTCAAGCCATGTTGTACCCGTGGACTGCTAGATGTCGCCTTTCCGCGCTTTCCAAGCCTGAATGCTGAAACCGCTTATGCAGAATAGGAGTTCGGATTGTCTGAAAGCACAGTCGAAGCTCAGGTTCCGGTAGATGACCGCACCGGTGAAACCGAAGAGGAGGTAATTAATCGGTTGAGCGCACAGCGCGCCAACGTATCAGCGACCGACTGGACAATCGAGACCCTGGTGAATCAGCTGGAAAAGGGGCGTATCGATCTAGCACCGTCTTTTCAGCGCCGAGCCGCGTGGACACCGCCGCTCAAGAGCAAATTCATTGAATCGTGCATCCTCGCCTACCCGATTCCGCAGATCGTCTTGGCCGAAAAGCGCGAGCGTCCCGGACACTTCATTGTCATCGACGGTAAGCAACGACTGCTCACGCTGCGACAGTTCTATGCCGGCCTACCGTCACATGACGACGGAGCATTCAAGGCATTTCGGATGTCCACTGTCACGGTCCTCGAGTCCATCAAGAACTTCAGCCTGGACCGAATCCAGCGCGAGAAACCCGAGTACTTTGATGCATTCGAGACTCACACAATAAGAACCGTCGTCATCCGTAACTGGGAGTCGGACGATTTCCTGTTCGCATTATTCCTTCGCCTAAACACTGGGAGCGTGCCTCTTTCGCCACAAGAGTTGCGTCAGGCGCTAGTACCAGGACCTTTCGTGCAATACGCCGACGAGGCGTCTGGAGACAGCTCCGGACTGCAGTTACTGCTGGGCAATAGCGGCCCTGACCGTCGAATGGTGGATGCTGAGCTATTGATCCGGCTGGTTGGTCTGCGCCTCGGCCCGGTGCAATATAGCGGCAACCTGAAGGACTTCCTCGACAAGACATGTGCCACATTGAACAACGATTGGGGCTCCAAAGAAGTCGCTGTAGTCGAATCGATCGCGCAGATGGAAGAGGCCATCACTACAGCAACAGAAGTTTTTGGTCAAAGCTTTGTAGCTCGTAAGTGGACCACCGACCGCTTTGAACGCGCTTTCAACCGCGCTCTCTTCGATGTCCAGATCGGTGCCCTCTTGGATAGCGGATGCAGGGCTTCAGCACTTGCCCGCGCAGATGAATTGAAGGCGGGCTTCCAGCGGCTGTGCAACGAGAACGCAGCCTTTGTCCGCGCTATTACGTCTACAACCAAGACAACGGAAGCGTTTAGAATCCGCTTCTCGGCTTGGTACGAGACATTCGAACAGATCACGGGCGTGCGCCCTGCCTGGCCGGCCGCATTGTCTGCGGTCGCTCCGTGAGGTAGCCATGTCTGACAACATCACCGATCTAAGAAAGGACATCGGCAAGTTGGGGGATCTCCTTCTCCCGCAGCCGCCCTCAAGCGAGCCACCCGGAGATAATCCCCTGGCAGCTGAGCCGAGCCCGGAGGAGTCCCTGCAAATCCGAGCTTATCTAATGCTTGCCCACGCAGGTATTGAGGAAGCCATCGAAGATGCCATATCCAACTCGGTAACTTCCTCGATTGAGTTACGCCACGTTGCACCGCCTGCGGTTGCTCTCCCGCTGGCCACTAAATATGCCGACGACCTAATCGGACAAAACGGCGGAAAAGTTCCGAAGCCCGAGTGGATCGCGCAAAGACTTCCAGGAATCTATAAGACCAAGGTCATCAAGCCCAATAATGGCATTCGGCGCAAGTCAATTGATTCGATGTGCAAGCCGCTCGGGATCGACGTCAACGAACTCGGCGTTGACGTCTCGAATGCACTAGCGGCGCTTGATACTCTCGGCGCCAAGCGGGGCTTAGCAGCTCATACGCTACTCGGAGCAGCCCAAGAGACGGTGCACGCCAAAGACGCGCAGACTTGGGTTCAAGACGCCCTTGATGGTCTAGGCACACTCATTCCGCTGATAGAAGCGGCAATTAGCACTAGGGAAATTAGGGCGACGCGCGAAAGCGGTCCTGATGACGTTGAGGGATAAAGAAGGGCTGAGGCGCCGCAAAAGTCGCTACTTTGCCCTAGGCACCGATAACAGCGCATATGTCGTTTGATCCCGGAAACTAAGTACCGTGGCAGGGCATGACGGTTACGTCGTTAAAACGGACACTCCCGACTAAGAGGAAGTACGAACGGACAGAAATTTGTTCCCTCTCAGTCAATAGGCAATGCTGAGGTATTGAGTTCTTGTCGGCTCCGTACATTATCTAGAAAGCCACGTACCGTCATCAACCATTCTCGTTGCGATGGACTGAACCCTTGGGTGTGGAGACTCTCGGGGATCACCAGGCGAAGGTTCTCGGCCTTCATCTCGGTGGTCTGGTCTTCCGAAATTCCTGGCTCCAAGGTTAACAGGTGCTTGTCCTCGATCCGGTTAGCTTCGTTGAGAACCTGGCGCCAACGATCCTTCAAGGTGGTTTTGGCGCCGAGCATGGTCAGGCCAGAGGCGGGGAAGGTTGGATCGTGGTATGCGTCCTTGGAGGGGAAGAGGAAGTCGGGCTTTTTCTTCCCCTCTGTCGTGGCCTGTCTTGCATACAAGATGTCATTACGTTGGAGAACGGCCTCTATGTGCAACTCGAGTGAACCACCCGCACGAGACTTGCGGCGGTTATTGACCGACAATGACAGTTTGAGGAAAGCTTCCACGTCAGCCTCTCCGGATGCAGTGGTGAAGCCAGCGGCGACTTGCTCGGCAATCCGCTGCTTCTCAAGTGTCTGGAACAGCCGAGTTTCCATCCGGACCCAGCTCATCAGTGTTGTGTCTGGTTCCAAGACAGGGTTGGCGTCAGGGACGAGCGACTGCGCGAGTCGTGCCATTTGAAGGCCGCTGGGCCATTTGTCGTCTTCAATGAAGCACCGGGGTATGTGCTCGAGGAGTGAATCATCACTGAGGTCGACTTCAATGTCGAGAAGCCCGAGGAGCTCTTCCACAGACAGCGGATCGAGGTCCGGCTGTCGGTCACTGCCAAGCCCGAAGGATATTGTTTCCTGGGCTTTGAGACCGAACATCCATTCCAGCTGGCGCAGAATAGTAGTGCCTTGCCTGACGAAGATCAGGTATATGCACTCTTCGTCACGCTGGGCTACGAAAAGTGTATCTCCAGGCTCAACGCGGGAGATGACCGGTTTGGCCTTGACCCGGTATAGCAGGCGGTACTCCGCAGGACGGTGGGACTTGAACCTCCGCGGATCATACCAGGTAGCTATGGCATCGATGATTTCCGGGGCTTCGGCAGTATCGTCGTCAAGGTAGACATAGCGGCCTTGAAGGAGACGCTTGTCCGGAGGGGTTCCAAGCATCACGCGCAGGCCGTCCGTGCCCCCGATTTCGCTCTGCCTTGAGCGTGTGGCATCAATGTCGACGGCGGAGAGCTTCTTGGCTGCGAATGCCTTGAAATAGTCACCAATCCTAATCACGAATTAACCTCATTGATCGACGCAAGTTTCTTGGAACGCTGGGATCGTATGGCTACCACAGGCTCAACAGTGTCCAGTCTGTCGGTTGTTACTGCTGGCTGCTGTTGGGCAGTTGGCGCAATAGAACTGCAACCGCGGGCAGATGTCAGGTTATAGAGCAAACGCTGTCGTTGAAGAGCAGCTTCACGCCCCGAGGACAGGGACTTGAGATGCTGGGCACAGGATCCGGCATATTCATCGACTTGGAACATGAGTTTGCGGAGGTCAGCCTAGAGACCCGCCCGAGAAAAACCGATGTCCTCCAGTTTTTTCAGTGAGGACAGGATCACGGCACTCTGTCGGTCAGAGGGAACGCCCGGTTTGGGCTTGGCAACCATTTTGAGAAGAGTGAGTTCTTTGTCAGTCAGCGCACCGTGCTGCTGTCCGTAGGCTATGGCTTCGGCCCATTCCTTGGGCGGGATGTTGAGCACGGCCATGGTGGCGTTGATGCCGTTGTCGATCTTTTGGGTTGCGACGGCTTCTCGCCGGCGGCTGATTTGCTTGGTGGGAGATACCAGCACATCCGTAAACAGGTCGGGAAGGACGACAGGTACCTGCTGGACCTGTGCCCAGCATTCGGCGCGCTTGGCCCATTCGGTCACGTTGTTGACCGGACGATCCGGGGAGTTCAGGACTCCCAAAACGAGTTCCCCGACATGGACAGCAAAGTCCCGTACCGGTTGTGGGAGGGCTTGTCGGGTCCACACGGCGTTGAAGTCGAACAGGTGGCCGCGCCCTTGTTGTTCGATTTCGTAGGCGATTTTCGCCATGGTGTAGGTGACGATGTTGGCGAGATAGCCCTTCTCATACCAATCAGACTTAGCGATGTCCGCGCGGATGGTATTGAACATCAGGGCCCGGGCGACGGCGTTCTTGAAGTACAGCTCGTTGAAATCCGACTCTGATTTTTCCCAGGTATCTGACACCGAATTGGCGAAGGCCATGAAGCTCTTTTGGGCGCCTTGGCTGACAATGTGAGGCTTCTGCTGCCATGACAGTTCGAATTTTGCCAGGTCGGTCTTGGTGATCACCTGAGACTTTGGGTTGCGCGCTTCGAATGCCCGGGCCTGGGCAGCCGTACCTCGGGACTTTTCGTTCAGGTACTGGCCCCGCGTCCGTTCGTAGAACCAGTAAGTCTGGTAGGACTTTCCGGCCAACGCCGGCGCGAGGATGCGCCGTGAGAGGTCTTCGATGCGGCGGTGGAATGGGCTGTTCGAGAAGAAGTCGGCGGCGCTGACCTTGTTTTGGCTGTTTGCGTAGCGGGATACATCGGGCACGATTTCTTCGGCTTTGGCGGCATCGACGACGATGAGTTTCATCTGCACAAAGATGTCCGACAGGTTCGGCTTGGGCGAGGTGTCTTTTCTGAGGTTGTAGAGGGATGCCGTTGTTTGGCCGCCATTGACAATCTGGAGGTTATGGATCCCGCGCAGGACAGGCATGCCTGCAGATGAGTCGAGGGAAACTGCTGTTGCCGTTGCCGTGATGCCGTTGTTGTAGGCGAGGAACATCTCCGGTTTGGAAAGTGCCGTGGTCTTGATGCCCTTGTTAACGCTTCCTCGTGCGCTCAGGTAACTGCGGACGTTGCTTTCCAGCAGGCGGCTTCCATATTGTCCGTACAGGTCAGCAACGAGGTCCCCCGGGACGGAGGCCAGGTAGGTGACAAAGTCGTTGCTCTTGCCTTCGGTCTGCAGGACCGGCAGGCCCTGCGGCAGCCACGAATCGAGCTCAATTTCGATCTCCGCCCGTCCGCTGTTGGATTGCTGAATCTGGTGGAGACGCTGAAGATCCCAAATGTGGTACTCGATTGGCACCCCGTCCAGCTCGGAGTTGACGACGTCCTTCATCCGGTCGCTGATTCGGGCGTCGGTCAGAAGGTAGAGGCGGTATCGGCTGACGTTGCGGCCCCGGGACCGCAGGTCGCGGGCGAGCTGGTAGGCGATCGAGCTTTCTTCCAGTGCGTCTTCGAGGAAGTTTTGTACTGACTCGGTAAGGAAGTATTCCAGCGCCCTGAGGTGCTTTTTGGCCTCCGGCGTGGACAGGACGTCAATGTCCTCCGTGCCGCTCCAATGGACAACTGCCAGTGAAATCTGTCCGTCATTATCGTCCAGGTCGAAACCGTCGACGGCCAGGTTCTGGTGTCTGGATCCCAATCCCTCGTAGTGGAAAACCTGGAGGTTGTCGATCTCCTCGACATCGGAGAGTTTGTCCGCCATCAGATTGGCGAATGCGCCGGCCGCGAAATCGTTTTCCGCTTCTGCCCGTGCCCGGACGTCAGATTGGAGAGTCAGATGGAATTCCTGAATGTTCATTAGATGATTTGCCCCAAGCTAGGTTTGTAGAACGGCTGCGCCTCGTCGGACGAATAGCTGTGAAATCCGGACAGGGCGGGAATTGCGATGCTGTAGCTGACATCTGCCAGGCCCTGGTCCAGCTCGCTGGCACGAATGGCCGGGAACTGAGCGGAGACGGTATAGCCGCTGTAGGAGACCGGCACATAGTGATGTTCGGAGTAGTAAGGGTTGTTTTTGTCGACCCGAAGCCGGTGCTCCAGTTTCCGGACCAGCAGTTCCATACTGGTGAGGTCAGCCGCGTGCAGGTTTTCGACATGGTCGATGACGGCCCGCAGGGTCCACGATCCGGGGACCGGGACCGGAACCTCGGTCAGTGTTACAAGGACAAGGTCCAGCGGTGAGGCATCGAGCTGTTCGGCCGAGGAAATCCTGACGGTTGTCGAATCATTGTGGATGGATTTGACCTCAAAGGATTGCCCGGGAAAGGTGAAGTCCTGGTCGCTTCCCAGTGGTCCGCGCCATGCGTCCTGGATCTGGTCGGCCGGCACCTGGATGTGGCCGGAGATGAATCCGAACCACATCTCGGCCAGCAGGCCCCGCACCGAGGATTCTGAGAGGGTGTCGCTCTCGTGGAAGGTGAGCAGCCTCTTCCATTCGCCCAGGGCCGACATGAAGAGAGCCAGTGCTTCAGGTTCGGAGGAGGCGCCGCTGCTGCGCTGGGCAAGATCCCAGCACAGACTCATGAAGGTTTTCTTGAAACGTTCGTCGGTCAGTGCGAACGTCAAGGCCCATTCCCCGTCGTGGCGCAGGCCCAGATCCACCCGCACAGCTGCTGACACTTCCGGTTTTCGGGGGCGGTTTCTGGTGCGGACGAAAAAGATGGGTTCTGAGTTGTCGCCATCCCCGAAATGAATCTGCAGGGGATGTTCGATGGATAGCAGCTTCTGGCGTCCTTCCTTGCGGAGCAGTAGCTGCTCCCAGGAGGCAACGATGTCCTCGGGGATCTGGCTATTCATCGAAGGTCCCGTCCAGGTCTTCAGATCCCATCATTTTGCGCAGCATGGTCTTGGTAATCATGTATTCGACATCCTCGGTCTCATCGCGCGGATCATCGGATGCATGGGGAAAGGCCAGTTTGATGGCAACGATCGGATGTTCCAGGTTCGGATGGTCCGACTTGAGCTGGGGCTCAATCCTTTCCGGATCCATGGCGTAAGCGAACAGCACCGGGCGGTCCAGAAGCCGCATGTATTCTGCCTCGGGCGGGTTCGCTGATCCGGTCTCCGCCAGGTACTGCTTTTCCAAGTCCGAAACCGCTTGCGAGTCCGCCACCAGGCGGAAGTCGCTGCGACCACCGAGACGTCGGCTGCTGCCGGCAACAGCATAAAACTCGGCATTGTCGTCATCATCCTTGCGCCGTTCGATCTTGCGCTGGCCCAGCGTAATGGTCGTCCCCTCGATGGTCTTTGTGGGAGCCTTTGCGGCGCCGGCCATGACGACTACATCCCAGGTATCGTGTTTGGAGCCCGAACGCACGTGTCTTTCCAGCGCGGGGGCGAACTGGAAATCCCGGGCGTGCGCGGTAAAATCCCTGAGCAGGTCGGCAATGATCAGCCGGTCCACGTCGGTCCAGCGGTGGCTCAGAGATTTATCCCTCGGGACATAGACGGCTGATTTGTCAGATCCGACCGTGCGGATCAGGGTCTTGAGCGCCTTGTAGTTGCCGCGGACGTGCGATGTGCGGGCGGACAGCTTCGTTGTTTCCGGTGAGCGGCCGGAGTAGGAGACCCGGACTCTCCACTCGGCTGCGGATTTCATCTTGTTCCGGGCTGTAATGAGCATTGACCCGGGATGTTTGCGCACGGCGACACCGAAATCGGACGGGGTGTATCCGTCATTGTGCATCGAGATCAGGTCGGCTCGAAGTTCCTTGACGGACCTGTCGATGTAGGCAAAATTGTCTGCCTGGTCAGGGGTAATCCATACCCGGCAGAGGTCCTGGTAGCCTTCCCGGTAGCCAAACCAGCGGGCCATCTGAAGCAGTGTGTCTGTGGCCGTACTGTGGCGGTAGAAATAGCTGACCATGAGCCCATCGAGGGTGAGTCCTCTGCTCAATACGTCCCCGCCCACAACGATCTGGCGATTCCGCTGTCTCTGAGCGCCGGGATCAGTGGCCAGCTTCTTGTCCAGCGAGGAGTTCACGACTGCAGGGTTAATGTCGGCGACAGCAGCAGGAAGTGCCTCGAGCACCTGTTCCCATGTCACTCCTGTGGCCGGGTAGTGCTTGTGGAAGGTGCTTTCCAGGAGCGCGAAGAGCTGGTTGGCCTGGCCGGCGGCATAGGTTTTCGCATGAAGCCCAATGGCGTTCTGCAGCTGGGTGAGCTCAGCTGCTACAAAGGAATAAACTTGGTCCTGTACGTTGATGAACCGTGAGACGTTGACGAGCATGGAGCGGCGGTGCTCCCCGTCGCCGCGGATGTCACGGATGGCATTGGCGATCAGGAATGTGCGGATGGCCTCGCGCAGACTTTCCGGGACCGCGGGAACGGACCAGCTGGCCTTGTGCTTGGGCGGAAAGCAGTCCTCGGCATCCGTCAGCTCCACCACCTGGCTGGCTCCGTCCTCGGCAGTGCCGAAGACTTTGTCCGCTCCCACATAGTTGGAGGGCGCCCGAAGCGCATAGATGTAGTCCTTGGGAAACAGGTCATCCTCGACATCACTGTCAATGAAGATGTTGGCGAACGGGGTGGCCGAAAATCCGATGTAGGAGCTGCGCTCAAATTTCTTGAGCAGCTTGCGGATCAGGTCGTTGATGACCGTGGGGTTGTCTTCATCTTTGGTGTTGACCGAGGCATAGTCGGATTCATCGTCGAGCAGGATCATGGGAAGCTCGAGCTTGCCTTCGGCTCCGGCCTGTTCTTCAAATTCAGTCAGGAGGCTCTGGAGGATGGCCTTGTTTTTCTTCACCACGAAGACGAACGTCTGGTCGGGGGACTTGCCGACATGGATCAGGGTCGTTTTCTGGGTGGTGGAGTTGAAATCCGCCCAGACGCTGGTACGTGAGGCAACCTTTCCGACAAGGTCCACATTTTGAACACCGATCCCGACCTTGAGGTCCGGGGAGGCATCGGTGCCGAGTTTGGAGCCGGGCATGCGTTTCGTGATGCCGATGACGCCCTCATCCACCCGCTTCTGCGTCTGGCGGCGCAGGTGCTCCGTGTGCCCGCCCAGAACAATGATCAGGCGGTAACCGGCATCGATCGCCTTGTTGAAAAGGCCAAGGTAGGTGCTCGTCTTGCCCGATTGCACGTCGCCCAGTACCTGGCCAACCCGATTCCACGATCCTGGGCGCTGGGGGTCCCCGACCAAATCAAGGATGTCGTCGGTCAAGGCGCCCATATCCTTGACCACCCGTGGGGAGATGTTCTGGTCGTTGACCAGCCAATCCTGGTAGGCCGTCCAGCGTCGCCAGTCAATCTGGCCCCGCTGCTGAACCACCCAGGGCTCATGTCCCTGGGCGGTCAGTACAACGCCCCGGTCCATGGTGATTCCCATGGCGGACTGGATCCGCTTGGCGATAGCGGCCAGATCCTCCGCTTCCAAATGGGTGCCAAACACGCCGGCCAGCAGCTTCAGGTTGGTCTCTACCCGCTCTTCGGTCAGGTCCGTTCCGACGAGCTGGGCCTTTAGCATGCGTTCCAGCTGGGCTATTTCAGCTGCGCGGATGTCTTCAGTCTGCGTCATTGCTCAACTCCAGTTCGGTAACTTCTCTTAGCAGGGCAGGGGCGTCGCGACAGTGGGCGAATTGCTCGGCCACCTTGAACCCGTTCACAAAATCCTCAGCAGAGCCTCCGCCTGCAGACCATTGCAGCCAGTACTCGGTGGCGAGTTGTTTTAGCGCCTTGTCCGTGCTCGATGGCATTCGGTGAGGCTGATCACCGGTCATCTTCAGGTACGCATCTGTCACGGGAAAGGAGGACTCGATGGCCTTTAGCGCAGCATCCAGGGCTCGTAACTGTGCCACGTCGAGCTGTTCGGCAAGGTTCTCGATCAGAGGGTGATTCCGGTTGATTTCGTAGTGGAACCCCTCCCTGTTGGACAGTCCCAGCCAGGTCCGGGTGAGGCTGCGCTTCGGATCTTCGATAATGCCCTTGTGCTTGAAAGCCCGCTCGCTGGGCTGCAGTATCCGGTCAACAACCTGTCTCAAGGCCTGGCGGATGGCCGGCGGAGGGCTGGCGGCAGACTTCTTGATATCGAGGGCCCACAGGTGATCCAGGGTATTCGGAATATCCACCTGGACACGGGCAAGTTTTCCCAATTCACCGCGCGGCACCAGCCGGAACCACGTCCCCCAGATCACCAGACGTTTTGCCCGGTAAATGTAGAAACCCTGGCTGTCCCGCAGCGTTCCGGTCAGTTGCGCCTGCTCGCGTTCCTTGGCTGACATTCTGTTGATGTACGGCAACGTGCAAGGACGCAGCATGATTTGCTCACCTGCCACACGGAGATTTTCCGTATGGCCCCATTGCGTTGCCCTGTTACCGCGCAAGAAGGGATCGGCCGGTTCAATGACATCCAGATTCAGTCGAAGGGTCAGCTTCTGCCCCCCTTCGCCCTCCAGGAATCGGTGGTAGATCAACGCCAGATGCTTCCTGGCCGCAACCATTTTTGCCGTAAAATCCTCGGCAAACTTCCCATGGTCGGGGTCGGTCATGTCGATGTTTTCCCACAAAACGACAGTCCCCGAATCCTGTTCCCTCAGGCACTGCGTGTGTGGAGAATCCTCGAGCTCCTTGCTGGAGAGGACCCGTAGCTGCCACTGCCCCGTTTCTGCGAGCCGGTCAAGATCCCACTGGACACCCACCATGTCGCCGTTCTTCTTGCTGCACAATGTCAGCTTGCGGCACTGCGAGAGCGAAGCGGTCTTCAGTCCCAGCCCGAAGCGTCCCAGGTCCCGTGAGCTTCGGGCATTCCTCGCGTCCTGCCCGGCAAGTTTCATTGCATGTCGGACGCCCTCGGCATCCATGCCGATGCCGTCATCGCTGATGGACACGTAGGTGCTTCCTGGCTCGGCACTGAACCTGATATCGACAGAGCTTGCTTCGGCGGTAATCGAGTTGTCGATGATATCCGCGATTGCGGTTTCGAGTGAGTAGCCGACAGCCCGCATCGATTCCATGAGCTGTGGGCCGGGCGGCACAACCTCAAATTCCAAAATTCCCCCAAATTAGTACTGGCTAAAAGTTATACCAGCGCTCTGACAGGATTTGAGAACTCATCACGGCTCCTGTCCGGTCCGGTCAGAGGCGAGACCGGAAAAACTGTCACTGGCGGAAGATACTTTCCTGTCATGGCTGATCAGACACCGTGTGCAACGCGACCCGGTTCATAGGAACTGTCGCTGGCACTGCCAGCCAATCCGCAAGTAACCGGCGCGGCGCTCCCGCCGCTGGGTCAAATATGCGACAAGATGTCATACAGATAACCCCCGAGAGGACATGATGGACTCCCCCACCGCATTACTCGCCCAAGCCCGCGCCCGCTACACCCAGGCACAGCTGGCCGAGCAGCTGAACGTTTCCGACCGCACCGTGGCCCGCTGGGAAAAGGGCGAGACACCGATGCCGACGATGCTGGCCCCGGCCCTGCGGGAGCTCCTGGGCATGCACACCCCGGTGGCAGCAGGGGATTTCACCTTCATTGACCTGTTTGCCGGCATCGGGGGCATCCGCAAGGGCTTCGAGACCCACGGCGGGCGCTGTGTCTTCACCAGCGAGTGGAACAGCTGGGCGCAGAAGACCTACCTGGCGAACTTCCCGGACGACAACGAGGAGTCCCACACCTTCGTCGGGGACATCCAGCCCTTCCCCGCCGAGGAGGTCCCGGACCATGACGTGCTGCTGGGCGGTTTCCCCTGCCAGCCGTTCTCCATTGCCGGGGTGAGCAAGAAAAACGCACTGGGCCGGGCCCACGGCTTCGAGGACGCCACCCAAGGCACCCTGTTCTTTGACGTGGCCCGGATCATCAACCAGAAGCGGCCGGCCGCGTTCATGCTGGAGAACGTGAAGAACCTGCGCTCCCATGACAAGGGCAAGACCTTCGCCGTGATCATGCAGACCCTGCAGGAGGAGCTCGGCTACGAGGTCCACACCCGGGTCATTGACGGGATCAGCTTCACTCCCCAGCACCGCGAACGCATCATCATTATCGGATTCAGGGAGCCGACCGACTTCAGCTGGGAGGACCTGGAGCTGCCGCCGGTGGGCCCGAAGCTGGACACGATCCTGCACCGCACCGACGGCACCGAACCGCTTTTGGAGTGGGACGGGGACCGGTTCTTCGACCACGACAACCAGGAAGTGCAGCCCAAGTACACGCTGACGCCGAAGCTGTGGGCCTACCTGCAGGCGTACGCGGCCAAGCACAAGGCCGCCGGCAACGGCTTCGGCTTCGGCCTGGTCCACCCCTCCGGCACCTCCCGGACACTGTCGGCCCGCTACTACAAGGACGGCTCGGAAATCCTGGTTGCCCAGGGAGCGGGCCGGCCGCGCCGGCTGACCCCGCGCGAGTGCGCCCGGCTGATGGGCTTTGACGACTCGTTCAGGATCCCGGTCAGCGACACCCAGGCCTACAAGCAGTTCGGCAACAGCGTGGTCACCCCGGTCATGGCCGAGGTCGCCCGGATCATGACCCCGCACGTGGCCAGGATCATTGCACCGGCCAGCCCGCAGAGCCTGTCGGCCTGAGCCGTGGCCGACATTGTCGGCCCCGAGGTGCGGTCCCGGATGATGGCCGGCATCCGGGACCGGAACACCAAAGGTGAGGTGCTGATCCGCAAGGAACTGCACCGCCGGGGCTTCCGCTACCGGATCAACGCCACGAACCTGCCGGGCAAACCCGATATCGTCCTGCCCCGGTACCGGGCGGTCATCCTGTTCAACGGGTGCTTCTGGCACGGGCACAGCTGCCCGCTGTTCCGCTGGCCCCAGACCCGCCAGGAGTTCTGGCGGGCCAAGATCGAGGGCAACCGGGCCCGGGACGCCCGGGTACAGCGGGAACTGGAGGCCGCCGGCTGGCGGGTGGGCACCGTGTGGGAATGCGCCCTCAAGGCCGCCCGGCAGGATCCGGCCCCGCTCATTGACGACATCGCCGCCTGGATCACCGCCGGAACGGACAGAAAGGACTGGACGACGTGAAGATGGGGTACCTGGCCGACCACTTCGACGGGGTCGCGGCGAAAATCCTCAGCGCCGTCGAAACCGTCGGCAAACGGTCCAACCAGCACGAACTGGACGGGGTCCGGGCCCTGCTGGAACTCTTCGGCCGGCCCGAGGGCAAACTCCGCATCCCCACCCGGTTCCTCTGGATGACCGATGACACCGATGAACCGGAGACCGAGGACGGCGCCCTGACCTTCTACGACGCCCGGGAGAAAACCCCGGGCCGGACCGAATACCGGCTCTACTACCCCGCCTCCATCGACGCGATGAAACGGGCCCAGCCAGGCGATGTGGTCTTCATCGCCCGGCAGGTCAGCGGCCAGGTGCTGTTCATTGTCGCCCCGGCCGGCTCCACCACCGCCGCCCAGCTCGACTGGCTCTTCGGCACCCAGGTCTTCACCCACGAGGGCTTCACCGTCCGCTCCGGACTGACCACCGAACACGACAGCCTGGGCCTGGGCGCGATGTACCTGCTGGATATGCTCGGCATCGCCGTCGAACCTGCCAGCGACGAATGGCTGGAGAAAGTCCTGGCGAAGTTCGGTGCCCGGTTTCCCACCTCCGCCGAATTCGGTGCCTTCGCCCGGCAGAGCCTGCCGGACCTGCACCCGGCCGATGACCCCGACGCGGTCCTGGTCGCCTGGCTCGAACAGGAGGAACTGCTCTTCCGCACCCTCGAACGCCACCTGGCCACCGACACCCTCAACAGTCTCTACGAGAACGGGCAGGTCGATGTGGACCGGTTCATCGAGGTTTCCCTGTCCATCCACAACCGGCGCAAGAGCCGGGCCGGTAAGGGACTGGAAAACCACCTCATCGCCCTCTTCAACGCCCTGAACGTCCGGCATTCCTTCAACCCCGTTACCGAAAACCGGGCCCGGCCCGACTTCGTCTTCCCCTCCATCGACGAATACCGGGACGGGGCCTTCCCCGCCGTGGATCTGACCATGCTCGGGGTCAAGACCACCTGCAAGGACCGGTGGCGGCAGGTCCTCAGCGAAGCCAGACGGGTCGAGGACAAGCACCTGCTGACCCTGGAAAGCCCCATCAGTCGCGCACAGACCGACGAAATGCGCGACCACCGCCTCCAGCTCGTCGTCCCCGGCCCAATGCAGACGCCATACAACCAGTACCAGCAGGAATGGCTCATGGACATTCAGGCGTTCATCGACATGGTCCGGGAGCGGGACCAATACGGCCCTGCCCAAGGCAAACTCCTCTAGATATGGCCCTTGCGTCCAAGAGCATTCTGAAGGATGTTGATTCACCCATATTGGAATGAACCGGAACCCATGACCGTCCTGTCCAACAGCGTGATACAACAGATCAGGCCGGTTCCGTTGGGAGTGTCCGAATAACGGTGGGTCTGGCTTGGCGCTTGGTTAGTTGATTCTGCCTTCGAATGCGATGGTGAACGCGTTCAATGCAGGCTTCCATCGTGTGGCCCATCGTGCCCGTCCCCGTCCGGTGGGGTCAAGGGAACGGGTGACGAGGTAGAGGCATTTCAGCGCCGCGGCGTCGTTAGGGAAATGGCCCCGGGCCCTCACAGCGCGCCGATAGCGGGCGTTGAGGGACTCGATGGCGTTGGTCGAGCAGATCACCCGCCGGATCTCCACGTCCCAGTCCAGGAACGGGACGAACTCGGACCAGGCGTTGCGCCAGAGCCTGGTGATTGCCGGGTACTGGGTGCCCCATTTCGCGTCGAACTCCGCGAACCGCTCCCTGGCCGCTGCCTCGGTCGGGGCGGTATAGACGGGTTTGAGGTCCTTGCCCATCTCCTCCCAGTAGTGCCGGGAGGCGAACCGGAACGTGTTGCGGATCAGGTGAATGATGCAAGCCTGGACCG